>JAKSPZ010000078.1 GCA_024404395.1 Clostridia bacterium
ATGGGTGACCTCGACCAGCGGAGTGCCGCCGATGAGATCGATTGCGCCCTGATAGATCTTAGACATGGTTCATTTTCTCCTTACTTGGCTGCTGCGAAGCCCGCTTCCAGATCCGCAATGATGTCGTCGATGTGCTCGGTACCGATGGAGAGACGGATGGTGCCGGGAGTGATGTCCTGCTCCGCCAGCTGCTCGTCGGTGAGCTGTGCGTGGGTGGTGGTGGCAGGATGGATGACCAGGCTCTTCACGTCTGCAACGTTGGCCAGCAGGGAGAAGATCTTCAGGTTATCGATGAACTTCCATGCCGCGTCGCGTCCGCCCTTGATCTCAAAGGTGAAGATGCTGGCGCCGCCGTTGGGGAAGTACTTCTCGTACAGGGCATGGTCGGGATGATCGGGCAGGCTGGGATGGTTGACCTTCGCCACCTGCGGATGCTTAGCCAGGAACTCGACGACCTTCTTGGTGTTCTCGCCGTGGCGGTCGAGGCGTAGGGAGAGGGTTTCGACGCCCTGCAAGAGCAAGAAGGCATTGAAGGGAGAAATGGCAGCACCCATATCGCGGAGAAGAATCGCGCGAACATAGGTGACGAAGGCTGCGGGACCTGCGGCATCCACGAAGGATACGCCGTGATAGCTGGGATTGGGATCGGCGATGGCGGGATAGTTGCCGCTGGCCTTCCAGTCGAACTTGCCGGAATCGACGATGATGCCGCCGAGGGACGTGCCGTGACCGCCGATGAACTTGGTGGCGGAATGGCCGACGATGTCGTCGCCGTGCTCGATGGGACGGATCAGATAGGGCGTGCCGAAGGTGTTGTCGATGACCAGGGGCAGGCCGTGCTTATGAGCGATCTCGGCGATGGCGTCGATGTCGGGGATGTCGGAGTTGGGGTTGCCCAGGGTCTCGAGGTAGACGGCCTTGGTGTTGGGCTTGATGGCGCCTTCCACTTCCGCGAGGTTGTGGGCGTCAACGAAGGTGGTGTCGATGCCGTAGCTCGGCAGGGTGTGGCCCAGCAGGTTGGAGCTGCCGCCGTAGATGGTCTTCTGAGCGACGATGTGATCGCCCTTCTGCGCCAGTGCCTGAATGGTGTAGGTGATGGCGGCGGCACCGGATGCCACGGCCAGAGCTGCGACGCCGCCTTCGAGGGCTGCGATGCGCTTTTCGAGAACGTCCTGAGTGGAGTTGGTCAGACGGCCGTAGATGTTGCCGCTGTCGGAGAGGTCAAAGCGGGCAGCCGCGTGCTGCGCGTTGTGGAAGACGTAGCTGGTGGTCTGGTAGATCGGGACGGCACGGGAATCGGTGGCGGGATCGGCCTGTTCCTGACCGACGTGGAGCTGCAGCGTTTCAAACTTATATTCAGACATTTTCGTTTCCTCCATTAATTATGATGTGTGATGTTGATGTTCTTGATCGGGATGATTCAGATGCGACAACAACAGCGACACATTCGATGGAAACGGAATTCGGATTTGATGATATGATTGAGCGAGGCTTTCATAACGGCACCTCCCGAGAGGTTTTACATACCGTTTCGGTATGTTGATATGGAGTATACTCGCAACAACCTACCTTGTCAACATGTTATAATGTTGTTTAACCGTCAGTTAACAATGCGCATTCCATAAGAAAAACACCCCCCGATATCGGGAGGTGCTTTTTTTTACCACTTGGTCCAGGTCCAGTCGAAGGTCATGTTGTTGTCGCGGTTCCAGTAGTGATAGTTCCAGGCGGTGGCGTGGTTGAAATTGCCGGCGCGCCGGTAGATCAGATCGCTGAGCTGCTGATGATCGTAACAATTCATGATCAACAGGCGGCAGTGGGTGCGTCCGCTCTCGGCTTCGGAGATGATGTAGTCCGCCGCCTCGTAGATATCGCGGCAATATCCGCCGTAGCCGTAGCCGTTGGTATAGTAGCCGAGGCTGAGGTCGGTGGTATAGGTCACGCCCCTATCGTTCCACGTCTCCCATCTGTAGGCGCCGCAGCGATCGAGACCGAAGATGAGATAATAATAATCGTTGAACTCATCCTCACCGTTCGCCTCGGTGAGATCCACATAATAGGTGTTGCCGTAGAAGCGAAGGGTGTTCCACGTGTGAGAACCGCCGTTCAGCCAGCCGTTGGCGATGCCCACATCCAGTCCCGCGATGGAGCCCATGAGATAAAACATGGAAGCATAGCCTTGACAATTGACATAGCCGTCAATAAAACCGCCGCAGGCCGATGCGATGCGCTTGAATGCCGGGGAGTTAATGTCATCATAGGTGCGGTACGAGACGGAGCCGCGGATGTCGTCGGCAATGGCGACCATCAGCGCGGACAGGCTCTGCGCGTTGGCGCGGCATCTGTTGGTGCGTTCGATGGCCATGTCCAGCACGCGGGATTCCTCGGCGGTCAGATTCGAACGATTGCCCGTGCGGTAGGCATCCGCCATGCGGTAGCAATCGCGGTAATCGAAGGAGATGGTGTAGGTCACATCGCCGTTGGCGGCGGTGGTATAGGTGTACTGATCGTGATGGACCGCGCCGCTCATGGTGACGAAATTGGTTGCAAAGCGCTGCTGATCCATGCCGTTCATCAGATAAGCGGGGACGGTGATCGTGACCTCGTCGAGGCGGTTGATCTCGGTCGCAGTGCGGATGGTATTTGCGACCTCGTTCATGGAAGAGACCGTCTGCGCGCTGCAGGTCATGGTGAGCATGAGGATGAGTACCGTTGCGATTGCGATCAGTTTTTTCATTACTTCGCACCTCCGCAAGATTAGACGGAGAAACCATCCCACGGTTCCCGCGCCCTTCAAATTTGTTGACTTTTTATCTTCCCGGTACTACAATGAAGGTCTGAGAGGTGCTGAATATGGCTGAAATGTGCCGCTGCCGCTGGGTGAACCTGAAGAACCCGCTGTATGTGGATTACCACGACAAGGAGTGGGGGCGCGTCGTCCGCGACGACCGTCTGCTCTTTGAGATGCTCATCCTCGAGGGCTTTCAGGCGGGACTGAGCTGGGAATGCGTGCTGAACAAGCGGGCGCGGTTCCGCGAGGTCTTCGACGGCTTCGATGTGAACAAGGTCGCCGCCTATGACGACGCCAAGCTGGCGGAACTGGCTGCGGATCCCGGCATCATCCGAAACCGACTGAAGCTGAAAGCCGCCGTCCGCAACGCGAAGGTCTTTATCGACATACAGGCGGAATGGGACAGCTTTTGCAACTATCTGTGGCACTTCACCGAGAAGCAGATCGTCAATCGGGATGGCGTCTTCCGCGCCACCTCTCCCCTGTCGGACGCCGTGTCGGCCGATCTGAAGAAGCGGGGCATGACGTTCGTGGGGTCGACCATCATCTATTCCTATCTTCAGGCGGTGGGCGTCGTGGACGATCACGAACCGAACTGCTTCCTCGCCGAAAGGACGGATCCTTAAATGAAACACATCTTCCAACTGCTCATCATCCTGCTGGTGTCCTTCCTGGGCGAGCTGCTGGCAGCGCTGATCCCCATCCCCGTGCCGGGCAGCATCTACGGCATGCTGCTGATGCTCCTCGGACTCTGCACCAAGATCATTCCCCTTGAGAGCGTCCGCGAGACGGCAAAGTTTCTGGTGGCGGTCATGCCCATCATGTTCATCGCCCCCGCCGTTGGGCTGCTGGACAAGTGGACGCAGATGCGCGCCATGCTGGTGCCGCTGATCGTCATCACCGTGGTCAGCACCTTCGTGGTCATGGGCGTGTCCGGACTTCTGACGCAGGCGGTCATCCGTCATGACGGGAGGGCGAAAAAATGAGAGCCATACTCACCGATTCCGCCTATTTCGGCGTCGTCATCAGCCTCCTCGCCTACTACATCGGCACCGTGCTGAAGAAAAAACTGAAGTGGGCGCTGATGAATCCCCTGCTGATCTCCGTGATCCTCGTCATCGGCGCGCTGCTGCTCCTCGGCATCGACTATGAGGCCTACAACGCAAGCGCGAAGTACATCACCTACTTCCTCACCCCCGCCACCGTCTGCCTCGCCGTGCCGCTGTATGAACAGCTGACCCTGCTGAAGAAGCACTTCAAGGCGGTCATGCTGGGCATCCTGTCGGGCGTGCTGGCGAGCCTCGGCTGCATCCTGCTGCTGGCGCTGCTGTTCCACATGGACCACGCCGGCTACGTGACGCTCCTGCCTAAGTCCATCACCACCGCCATCGGTCTGGGCATGTCCGAGAGCATGGGCGGCATCCCCGCCATCACCGCCGCCGCCATCATCATCACGGGCATCCTGGGCAACATCATCGCCGAGGGCTTCCTGAAGCTCCTGCACGTCACCGAGCCCGTGGCCCGCGGCGTCGCCATCGGCACCGCCTCCCACGCCATCGGCACCTCCCGCGCCATGGAACTGGGCGAGGCGGAGGGCGCCATCAGCAGTCTGTCCATCGCCGTCGCGGGACTGATGACCGTGGTCTTCGTCCAGCTCTTCGGCGGACTCATCTGAGGATTGAACTATTTTTACTTACGGTATATAATAGACAAAGAAGAAATTTGTACGTGAGGTGTTCCAAATGAAAGCTGCTTATCTGAAAGCTCCCCGAATGTTCGAGGTGCGCGACATCGAGCTCCGTCCGCTGGGCGAAGAAGAAGTCATCGTCGACGTCAAGGCCTGCGGTTACTGCGGTCACGACAACATCATGGCCTCCTATCAGGCCAAGGACTGGGAGCCCTTCGGTCATGAGTTCGCCGGCGTGGTCTCCGAGGTCGGCGCCCGCGTCACCCGCCTGAAGGTCGGCGACAAGGTCTGCATCGAGACCAACATGTTCGATCCCCTGTCCGACGTGGCCCGCAACGGTCGCCCCGATCTGGACACCGTGCCCCTGGGCTCCAGCTTCATGGATCTGGACAAGGGACATCGCGGCGGCATGGGCTTTGCCGAGCGCGTCATCGTGCCCTACGATCTGTGCGTGAAGTACGACGGTCTGACCTTCGAAGAGGCCTCCATGATGGAGCCCCTCGGCGTCGCTTACGACCTCATCAAGACCGCCGATATTCATCTGAACGACGATGTTCTGGTCTACGGCTGCGGCCCCATCGGTCTGATGGCGCTGCAGATGGCCAAGGCCTGCGGTGCCCGCAAGGTCTACGCCGCCCATCGCTCCACCGGCAAGGCCCGCATCGAGCTGGCCAAGGCTTACGGCGCGGATGAGATCATCTACACCGACAAGGAAGACATCACCAAGTATCCCTTTGCCCGCGGCGGCGTGGATCGCGTCCTCATGACCGCTCCGCCCAAGTTCATCGGCGAAGCCTGCCAGACCCTGAACGCGGGCGGCATCATCGCCTTCCTGGGCATTTCCTACAATGAGCCCATGGTCACCTTCGATTCCAACAAGGTGCATCTGGACAAGATCCAGATCCGCGGCTCGAACGCCATCCCCGCCCTGTACTTCCCCCTGTGCATCGAGCTGGTCAAGTCCGGCGCGGTCGACCTGAAGAAGCTGGTCTCCCACCGCATGAAGCTGGACACCCTGCCCGAAGATCTGGCAAAGTACTACGCCGACCACGATACCGCTGTGAAGGCGATTATGATCAACGAATAAAGGTGGAAGCCCTCAGTCGAAAGACTGAGGGCTTTGTTTTTTGGGGGAGCTTACGTTTTGAGTGTCGACGATGCGGAACGCTGAAAGGAGCATCAATCCCTCAGTCAGCTGCGCTGACAGCTCCCGTCGAAGGGAGGAGCGTAGCGACG
>JAKSPZ010000079.1 GCA_024404395.1 Clostridia bacterium
TACAGATGCCGATCATATCGGCTTCCGCTGCCATCTTGGTATAGTAGCCAGCGATGCCGTAATGGTTGGAGCCGCGAACGGCAACCATGCCGAAACCGTGCTGCTTCGCCTTTTCGATGGCGGTCTCCATGCCGCGGCGGGCAACGATCTGACCCATGCTGCGAGGGGCATCCCAAACAGCGGACAGAGGCGTTTCGAAAATGGTGGTGCAGGGTGCCTTCGGGTCGATAGAACCTTCTTTCAGGGCGCCGATGTAGCGGACCAGACGCTGTACACCGTGGGATTCAATGCCGTAAAGGTCTGCGGTCAGCAGAACGTCTGCGATGGTTGCGGACTCTTCGGCGGTAAAACCATAGGATTCAAAGACGCGCTCACAGAAGTGACGAGCCTTTTCCGCATTGACGATTTGGTAACCCATGGATGGATCTCCTTCCTACTTGAGCGCGGTGACGTCGATGGTACGGATGCCGTCTTTGCCGCTGATATAGTAAGAGACGAGTGCGGTACCGTCTTCCAGAAGAATGGAATTCGGATAGCCCAGATCGCCGTTCAGTCCGTCATCACGGAGGATGATCTCTTCGGCGTCTTCAATGTGCTCCAGCTCGGGATCGCAGATGCGGGCGCGGATGCCGTAGGGCTCGCGGCGATAACCGTAGGTCAGCAGTACGCGATCGTCCTTCAGACGCAAGGCATGGAACGGGCTCGAACCCCACAGACCTTCGATCTCCTTGACGGGTTCGAAAGTTCTGCCGTCGTCGTGGGAGACGGCGATATGCAGATTGAGATAGGTATCATCGAACTCAACACCGGGGAGACGATAGTCCGTCTGAGTGCGGAAGAGTCCGACCAGCTTGCCCTTGGGCGTGTAGTACAGACCGGGCTCAAGGAAGTTCTTGGTGTGGGTCGGATCGAATGCCATATCAGAGAGATGAGACCAGGTCTCGCCGCGGTCGGTGGAATGGAGCAGACCGGCGCGTGCCAGTTCGCCGACATGCAGGGAACCGTAGATCGGCAGCAGCAGCTCGCCGGAAGGAAGCTCTACGATATTGCCGCGTACGCCGCCGCTGGCGGGCATGCCTTCCATGTGGAGGGCGGGATAATGCTTCCAGGTCTTACCGTTGTCATCGGAGATGGAATAAGCGGCACCGTCGGTATAGCAATCGTATTTGTTCCAAAGGGAACGACCGAAACTCTTGAAGTTTGCTTCGCCCCACTTGTCGCAGCCTTCACCGATGGGGCAGAGCGCCCAGCGGAAGTAGGTCACGATGATGCGACCGTCGGACAGGACATTGACGCAGGGATCCTGATCGCTCATCATCTCATCGTCGACGATGGTGTGCAGCACGTTATCAAAGGTCTTTCCGCCGTCGGGAGAGGTGATGAACACATCCTTCGCCAGAGGATCGACGTGAGTGCAGGCACCGTATTCCTTCTGACGCTCGGGGGCGTGACGGAAGGCGCAGATGATCTGATCATTCTTAAGCTTTGCCAGGTTCGGGAACGCGACATACTGTTCGTCGCGGTAGATGGTCTTTGTATACTGGATCTTCATGACAGTACCTCCATGAGATCAGAATTTCAGCGGATAAGCGCCCCACTTACGACCGGCTTCGTAGAGGGCGTAGATGTTTTCGTTGGGCATGTCGTCATGGACGCTGTGGTCGGAGCTCAGGCAGTAGCCGCCTTCGGGACCGGCGATGCGGATGCATTCCTTGACCATCTCTTCGATGTCCGCAGGGGTGCCGTTGACCAGAACGTCCTTGTTGTCAACATTGCCGAAGATGGTGAAGTCCTTGCCGTACTTTGCCTTGACGTCTGCGAGGGACAGACCGGGGCAGCGCTCGATGGGATGGAGACCCATCATGCCCGAGGTGCCGATGTCGGGGATCAGGGGCGCGATGCAGCCGTCGCTGTGCAGCATGGGGATGCCGCCCATCTTCTTGACTTCGGTGGCGATATAGTTCAGCTCGGGGAGGATGAACTCGCGGAACTGAGCGGGGGAGAACATGGGCTGGGTGCTGCTGCCGTAGTCGTCGGAATAGAGCAGCGCATCGACGCCCATATCCAGCATGACGCGGCTGGACTTGACGGCCCAATCGGCGATCATGTGCAGCGCCTTGTGGGCAACATCCGGCTCATCGTACAGCAGATAGAAGAAATCTTCCATGCCAAACAGAGCCCATGCGCCGGAGAAGGGTCCGCGTACGTTGCCGACGGTACCCTTGTTGTTGGCACGAGCGATGGAGATCGCCTCGCGCAGGGTCTCGTAGCGCTTGGGATCCAGCGGATCGGGCGCTTCGTAGTTTTCAAAGTCTTCGCCGTCGGTGCAGGGGTTCTTGATGGCAGCATCGATGGGCCAGGTGGATTTGTCGACTCTGTAGGTGATGCCCCACTCATCGGTGTAATCGCCGCTGGTGATGCCTTCGGGGCGGAAGCCGGCGGTGCCGGGGATCGGCAGGAAGGCGAAGTCGTAGCCGACCTTGACAGCCAGCTTCATGACGCTGCCCAGATCGAATACTTCGGGGCATGCGCCCAGAACATCCTTGAAGAAAGGACGGCTGTAGACACATTCAAAGATCGGAACGGTATCGGGAATCTTATGATTCAACGCGCACAGAAAGCGCTCGCGACCGGTCATAGCCATGATGGTTCCTCCTTATAGGTCCTTGAGCTGGATGTTGGACGGCCAGGTGCTGAAGGGACGTGCGATGACTTCGCTGACATAGCAGGTGCCCTTGCCGAGGCGGATGATGGAGGCGGGGCATTCCATGGAGATGGGTCCGTACAGTTCGATACGGGAGATCATGCGCTGCCAGGAATCGCCGCCGGGATTGGTGATGTTGTGCATTTCGAAGCGTTCACGGGCATTGACAACGTCGCGGGGACCGATGGAAGCTGCTCTCGGAGGCACAGCCCATACGTCGCCGGAAGCGCCGATGGGATCGAAGAGGGAGTTTTCGCAGATGGTCATGGGATGCTGGGTGACGATGCGGGAGCCCAGCTTGCAGAACTCTTCCAGAGAGTCGGCATGGAACTCTTCGGCATGGGGATCGATGAAGGCGATGTGTCCCGGCCAGCCGGTGGCGGAGTAGATGACGTCCGCGCCGCCGTTGCCGCACTCTTCGATGATGGAGGAGTAAACGCCGTCGCCCTTGACTTCGTTGGTGAAAACATGCCACTGCTCTACCGGCGGACGCAGGTCCTCACGGATGCAGGACCAGAAGTGCGCGCGGAAGGAGTAACCGAGGCTCGCGCCGTAGGTCAGGGGGGCGACATTGCCGTCCTGATCGGCCAACTCATCCATTGCAACGACATTGACATTGCGGCAGTTGGCAGTGTACGTGTTGATCATACCGGCGACGGCGGAATGAGCGCCGGGCCACTGGTTGGGGCAGATCATGGTGAAGGGAGTGTCGTTCACATCGCTGAGGTAGATGCGATGGAACATATCCATAACAGTGAAAAGCAGGGGATCGATAACGACCTTGACGGAGAAGCCGTTCTCATTGGTGTATTCCATATCTTCGCGGCGGATGTTGCGAACGCGCTCCAGCATTTCGGGATCACGGGAAGGTAACCATTCGGCAGGGGTAAAACGGAAATCGTTCATAAGAACCTCCTGTATATCTTGTCACTATTGTCAAATTAATTGACTTTCCTACTACTACATTGTATAATAATCTGCGTGATTTGTGATTACACTATTGACTACAATTATTGCTATATTGATTATATACTGCAAGTATGGAGGCATTATGGCGAAACTGACTTTCGGACGATTCAAGCTGGACCATGTCATCTCTGTAAGGCAGCTGTCGACAGTCCATTATTTCACGAACCTCACGAACTATGATACCCCAAGCCATAGCCACAACCTTTGGGAATTTGTGTTCTGTGAGAAGGGCAAGGTGAGCGCCTGGAATGGAAATAGTCGTACTGATCTGACATCGGGTGAGATCACCTTCCATCAGCCGGGTGTTCAACATAGACTGCATGTGGGTGAAAAACCCACTGCCATGTTCATCGTGGCATTCTCCTGCAGCGGTGAGTGTATCAAGCTGTTCAGAAATAAGCGAATTCGTGTGACGGCTGAGCAGCGCGCCATCGTGAATCTGATCATTGATGAGCTCAATTGTACTTTCGAATTGAATGACGGACAGCTGCAACTCAGTGAACTTCACGCAAAAGCAAATGCGCCTGTCGGAGCACAGCAGTTGATCTGCGGTTATCTTGAGTGGCTGTTCATCAGCCTGATCCGAAACGGTGTGGATACCTCCGAACCCGATGCCGTCAGTGCCAAGCGGTTGGAAGAAGTCATGGAGAAGCGCATCATTACCGAGCTGTGCGACTGTATCGACAAGCATCTCACGGAGCAGATCACCATCAAGATGTTGTCCGAACATGTGCATTACAGCAGGGCTTATATCACGGTGCGTTTCAAGGAAGTCATGGGCGTCAGCATCATGGATTACGTTGAGAGCGAGCGCATCAAACGCGCCACGCAGCTTTTGAAGTCCGGGGAAATGTCTGTAACGCAGGTATCGGAGTACCTGGGCTACTCAAGCCTCCAGTACTTCTCAAGGCGGTTCAAAAACGCAGTCGGTGTTTCACCTCGCGTTTATGCAACAAGCGAAATAGAAAAAATTCAGGAATGAACGCAAATTATCTGTTTTTGCGTGGAAAAATTAAGTTAATTTGGACACAAATGAATTGACAAGTCCAAAAATATGCATATAATACACTTATCAATTCGGATGATGGATTCGGAAAGACAATTGGGTCTGACCGTTTTCGGACGAAGCTCTGGAGAAACCTGTCAGATCAGGGGCCGAAGGGGAAAGCGTTAAGCGAATCTCTCAGGCAAAAGGACAGAGACGGAAGTGTATTTGCATAGCCGTATTCTCCGGAGTTGATGAAAATCAACTCTATTTTTTATTGGAGGAAGAGACATGAAAAAGCTGATGTGCATCCTTTTCGTGCTGGTGATCGCGCTTTCGAGCGTTGCCTTCGCCGAAGCAACGGAAGCGCCTGCCGATGCGGTGACCGAGGTCGTTGAGACTGTCGAAGAAACCGCCGAGGCTGAAGACGCGGTTGAGGCAACCGAAACTGCGGAAGAACCCGAAGCCAAAGAGAATGCCTTTTTGAATGTTGTTTCCGATGTCAATGACGCGGTGAACAACGTCGTTTGGGGCTGGCCCGCACTGATCCTGCTGGCATTCGTCGGCGTCCTGATGACGCTCCTGACGAAGGTCTTCCAGCTGTCCCATTTTGCCCACTGGTGGAAGAACACCATCGGCGCGATCTTCAAGGACAAGAAGGTCATTTCCCATACCAAGGACAAGTCCATTTCCCAGTTCCAGTCTCTGTGCACCGCACTGGCAGCGACGGTCGGCACCGGTAACATCGTTGGCGTCAGCGGCGCCATCATCATCGGCGGTCCCGGCGCCGTGTTCTGGATGTGGCTCATCGCCTTCTTCGGCATGATGACCAACTACTCCGAGAACGTCCTCGGTATCTTCTATCGCCGCAAGAACAGCGAAGGCGAATGGTCCGGCGGTGCTATGTACTACCTGCAGGATGGTCTGGGCGCCAAGACGGGCTGCAAGGCCATCGGTAAGATCCTAGCCGTGCTCTTTGCTCTGTTCTGCATCCTGGCCTCCTGCGGTACCGCCCACATGACGCAGGTCA
>JAKSPZ010000008.1 GCA_024404395.1 Clostridia bacterium
CGCTGTTTGTTTCAATTTACTTCAACTTACCCAGTGCCTTCTTTTTGCGCTCCGCGCGCCAGGTCACCCAGATCATCATCAGAACGGTGACCAGATAAGGTGCGAGGCTCGTCAGGTTACTGGAGATGTTGAAGGACTGTACACGCAGTCCAAGGGCGTCAATAAAGCCGAAGAGCAGCGCCGCAAGGAAGACGTAGGGCGGATTGGAACCGCCGAAAATAACGCACGCAACGGCGATAAAACCGCGCGCTGCCGACATGTTCTCGGTGAACATGGTCAGATAGCCGAGCGACAGATGCGCGCCCGCCAGACCTGAGAACAAGCCGCAGATGACCGACGCCATAAGCTTCATGCGCTCGGGGCTCTGACCCGCCGCACGCAGGGACTCGGGATGCTCGCCCGCCGCGCGCAGATGGAAACCCCAGGGCGTGCGGTAGATGACCACCCACGCCAGAATGACCGTCAGCCAGCTGACGTAGACCAGCAGTGTATTGCCGCTGAGCAGGTCGCCCAGAACGGGAATGTTCTGCAGCAGCGGGATGTTGATCTTGGGCAGCGCCGTGATGGGCAGCTCCTTGGAGCCCGAGAACGCGCCCGCAACGCCGAAGATGGAACGGAGCAGATAGACCGTCAGGCCGCCCGCAAAGATGTTCAGCGCCATGCCGATGATGTATTCATCCGCCTTGAGCTTGACAACGAAGACACCGAAGAAGATGCCGAGGATCAGACCTACCAGCAGCGCCAGCATCAGGCCGCCGACCCAGCCGCCCAGATAAACACTGCCAAGGACCGCGAAGAACGCGCCGCAGAGCATCATGCCGTCCATGCCGATGTTCATGATGCCGACGTGGTCGGTCATCAGAATGCCGATCGCCGCCAGAACGACGGGCGTCGCCGTGCGAAGGGTGTTCTGGAAAAGGCCGAGGGTGAACAGTTCTTTCATCGTTCGCTCGCCTCCTTGCCGATGGACTTCGCCGCCGCGCGCTTGCGGAGACGACGTGCGATCAGATTCTCCGCAATGCCCTGCTCGGCAGCCATGAAGAAGATGATGACGGACTGCACGATGAGAATGATCTCATCGGGGATGCCGATCATTTCCATGCCCGTGCCGCCGATCTTCAGGATGCCGAAGAAGAAGCTCATCAGGATGATGCCCGTGGGCTCGTAGCGCATGATCATGGCGACCAGCATACCGTCATAATAGAACTCATTGGAAACGGAATCGGTGAAGCGCTTGTGGAGTCCGAAGACCTCGAACATGCCCACCAGACCGCAGATGGCGCCGGAGAGCAGCATGCCGAGGATCATCAGCCTGCCGCCGTTCAGACCCGCGTACTTGGCAAAGCGGGGATTCTGACCCGTCAGCTTCAGCTCGTAGCCCGTGGTGGTCCGCTTCATCAGATACCAGACGAAGAGGGCGATGGCGGCAGAGAGGAAGATGGAGGTGGTCAGGTTGGAAAGACGGATGACCTTGGGGAACGCCAGATCCGTATTGATCTTCGCCGTACCGCTGGCAATGCCGCGCTCACCGGTCTTCAGCGGACCGTTGGACAGGAATGCGCAGAAGTAGATGGCGACGGAATTCAACATGATGGTGGTGATGACTTCATTGACGTTCATCTTCACCTTCAGCACTGCGGGAATATACGCCCAGAAGGCGCCCGCCGCGATGGCCGCCAGCAGGCAGAGGGGCACGCCGATGATGGGCGATACGCCCATGAGTTTGGCGCCCAGCAGTGCGGAAGCCATAGCACCGAAATACAGCTGACCTTCGCCGCCGACGTTGAAGGTGCCTGCCTGAGAGGCAATGGCCGTGGCGAGACCCGTCAGGCAAAGCGTTGCCGTCTTGGCGATGGTGTTGCCCACGGCGGTCTTGCTGCTCAGTGCACCGCTCAGCATGGCCTTATAGCCTGCAATGGGATTGTGTCCGCCCATCGCCATGATGGCCGCGCCAACCAGCAGACCGAGGACGATGGAGATGGCCAGAGACAGCAGATAGCCCGCGTTGAGCTTCGCCTTGTTCTTGAACGCGAGCAGCAGCTTCAGTTCTTTCATGCGTCCTCACCCTCCTCTACACCGCCGGTCATGTAGTAACCGATCTCAGATTTCTCGATCTCACCGGCCTCAAAATGACCCGTGATCTTGCCTTCGAACATGGTGACCATTCTGTCGGACAGGCGGAACAGCTCGTCCAGATCTGCACTGACCAGCAGGATGGCACAGCCCGCGTTGCGCTTCTCAAGAATGGACTTGTGGATGAACTCGATGGCGCCGATATCAACGCCTCGGGTGGGCTGTGCAATCAGCAGCACGTCGGCACCCAGCGAGAACTCACGGGCGACGACCACCTTCTGCATGTTGCCGCCCGACAGGGACTTCGCCTGAGTGGTCACACCGGCGCCGCGAATATCAAAGCGCTCGAAGAGCTTCTCGGCATAGGTGCGAATGGCGCTCTTCTTCTGGTGGATACCCGCCGCCGCGAACTCGCGCTGACGGTGCTTGCCGATGATGAGGTTCTCCTCCACCGTTGCCACGCCGCTGACGCCCGTTGCATTTCGATCCTCGGGGATGTGAGACAGACCGAGGCTGCGCACCTGACCCGGACCCATGCCCGCCGTATCCTTGCCCTTGATGCGGATGCTGCCGCCGCGGCTGGGGCGCCTGCCCGCGATAGCCTCGATCAGCTCGGACTGACCGTTACCCTCGACCGCTGCAATGCCCAGGATCTCGCCGCCGCGAACCGTAAGGCTCACGCCGTTGACAGCGGGCAGCATGCGATCGGACAGCACCTGCAGGTTTTCTACCTCGATGGCGGTCTCGCCGCTCGTCTCGTGGCGATCCAATTCATCGAAGAGCATCTCACGACCGACCATCATGGAAGCGAGGATGCGCTCGTTGACCTTTTCGGTCTCGGTAACGCCTACCAGCTTGCCGCGACGCATGACGCCAACGCGGTCGGAAATGGCCATGACCTCGTTCAGCTTGTGGGTGATGATGATGACCGTCATGCCCTTTTCGCGAACGATGCCGCGGATGACGGCAAAGAGCTCATCGGTCTCCTGAGGCGTCAGGACCGCCGTAGGCTCGTCGAGAATGAGCACATCGGCACCGCGATGGAGCGTCTTCAGGATCTCAACGCGCTGCTGCAGACCGACGGAAAGGGTGTTCACCTTAGCGCTCGGATCGATCTCCAGACCGAACTCCTGAGACATTTTGCGCACAGTCTGCTCGGCGGACTTGAAATCATAGAGTCCAAGCTTTGTCTTGGGTTCGCAGCACATGGCAATGTTCTGCGCCACGGTAAACGACGGCACCAGCTTGAAATGCTGATGGACCATGCCGATGCCCATGGCAATAGCGCCTGCGGGGCTCTGCTTGACGACCTTCTTGCCCTTCACGAACACTTCGCCGCTCGTGGGCTGTTTCATGCCGTAAAGGATGTTCATCAGGGTCGATTTGCCCGCACCGTTCTCGCCGACGAGGGCGAAGACCTCGCCCGGATAGATCGCCAGCGACACATCATCGTTGGCCAGTACATCCGGGAACTGCAGGGATGTATGGGAAAATTCCACAATGGGTTTGTTTTCCAAGGGATCGCCTCCCCTATCACGTTTCTTTGAAAGTCTGTACTTTCCCAAATAAATGATAGCACACCCGACCCGTTTTCTCAAGTATAAGGCATAAAAAAACACCGCGGCATGACCGCGATGTTGTGCGTTTCAATTGTCAGATCCAGCCGTTCTCGGCATAGAAGGCGTAGCCGCCCACCACTTTCACAGGCGTCAGTCCCGTCCATGCACCCGACAGCTCGGTGCTGCAGTAGTACAGTGCGGAGCCATCCAGCGTACGGGTACCCGTGAGCACCGCGTGGGCTGCTCGGAGGCTGTCCTCATCATAGCGGCTGCCTGCAGGGAACTGCTGCTGCTGTTCCAGTACCGTCTCCATGGAATCGGCGAACCATGCGCTGTCCACACGGTTCATGACCACGGAACCGATGGCCAGCTTGGTATCATAGGCCTCATCATGACCGAGGGCGTAGATGGTCTGCGCCAGACGGACCGTTGCCCGATCCTCGGTATAGGATGCCGCGGGCATCAGAAGATAGACCAGCGCTGCCAGCACGACCGCAAACAAAACTGCTTTCCGCATCCCGCGTCACCTCCGTTCCATGATTACTACGGAGATTATACACAGTTCGAAAGCTCATTTCAATAGTTTTGTAACATCTTCGAAATATCTCCCGTTTCGCCGCTCAAATTTGTCATATTTATCGCAGTGCGAAGATGGTATAATAATGTCGGTGATATTTATGAATGACAATCGCGTTGTACTCGGACTCTCCGGCGGTGTGGATTCCGCCGTTGCCGCCAATCTGCTGAAGCAGAGCGGCTATGAAGTGTTCGGCTGTTTTCTCTATATCGGCGATGAAGCTGCCCGCAGCGATGCGGTCAAGGCCGCCGAAAGCCTCGATGTCCCCCTTTCCGTCATCGACATCCGCGAGCAGCTGGAGGAGAATGTCTGCAAGCCCTTCACCGCCTGCTATCTGCGCGGCGAGACCCCCAATCCCTGCATCATGTGCAATCCCACGGTCAAGTTCAAAAATCTGGTCGAGGAAGCGGATCGTCTGGATGCAAAATGGGTAGCGACGGGTCACTATGCCCGCACGGAGGATGGCAAGCTCTTCAAGGGACGTCCCGCCAACGACCAGAGCTACATGCTGGGGCGCGTCCGCCGTTCACAGGTGGAACGTCTGCTGCTGCCCCTCGGCAATTATGAAAAGACGGAAGTCCGTGCACTGGCCGAGTCCTTCGGTCTGCACGTCGCCCACAAGCCCGACAGCATGGAGATCTGCTTCATCCCCGATAAGGATTACATCGGCTGGATGAGCCGCCGCGCCGCCATGCCCCCCGCCGGCAACGTGACCTTCCGCGGCAAAGTGATCATGCCCCACCCCGGCATCCATCACTATACCGTTGGACAGCGTCTGCCGGGTCTGTATGAAGAGCGAAAGATCTACGTCACCGCCATCGATCCCGAAAAGAACGAGATCATCGCGGGACTCTGGGAGGATCTTTTCCGCACCGAAGTCCATGCGGGACAGGTCAACTGGCTCATCGATCGCCCCACCGAGCCCATCCGCGCCTCCGTCCGCGTCCGCCACACCAAGTGGGAAAACCCGAACTGCACCGTGACCGCCGACGGCGACAGCGTGACGATCATCTGCGACGATCCCGTCCGCGCCCCTGCCATGGGACAGTCCGCCGTCCTTTATCAGGACGATCGGGTCATTGCGTCGGGCTACATCGACCGCCCCATCGTAATAGAAGCATGAGAAAAGCTCTGACCGAAAGGTCAGAGCTTTAATTTATTCAGCCACTGCGTGAACCGTTCTTCGGGTTCGGCTTCAAAGGTGTGCCGCTCGCCCGTCACAGGATGATCGAAAGCGATGCGCGCCGCATGGAGCAGCTGTCCGCCGCTCACATTATAAGGCGACTTCTTAGGCCCATAAACGGGATCGCCCAGCACGGGATGACCGATGGACGCCATGTGCACGCGGATCTGATGGGTACGCCCCGTGGTCAGTCGACACTCCACCAGCGTTGCGCCCTTCAGTTCCTCCAGCACCCGCCAATCGGTACGCGCCTCGCGTCCGCCACGAACGATGGCCATCTTCTTGCGGTCGGTGGGATGGCGTCCGATGGGCGCATCCACAAAACCGCTCTCCTCCTTGAAATGACCGATGACGATGGCACGGTAGACTCTGCCCACCGTGTGCTCGCGGATCTGGTCGCTGAGAGAAACGTGCGCCTTGTCGTTCTTGGCGATGAGGAGCAGTCCGGAGGTGTCCTTGTCGATGCGATGAACGATGCCGGGGCGGATCTCCCCGCCGATGCCCGACAGATTATCCAGCTTGTTCAGCAGACCGTTGACCAGCGTGCCCGATTCGTTGCCCGCCGCGGGATGGACCACCATGCCCGAAGGCTTGTACACCACCGCCACATCATCATCCTGATAAATCACGGGGATATCGATATCCTCCGCCTCAACCGCAGATGACACGGGCGCGGGAACGGTGATCAGCAGCTTGTCTCCCGCCTTGATCTTCAGTCCCGCCTTGGTCGCCGTGCTGCCGTTGACCGTGACGCGTCCGTCCTTGATCAGGCTCTCTGCGCGGGAACGTGTGACGTCCGCCGCTTCCGCGACCAGAATATCCAATCGCGCCTCACGGTCGGCGATCAGGTCGATTTGCTGTTCCATAAACCATCATCCTTTGAGATCAACACGGCGATGACCGCCAGCAACACACCGACGGTGACTGCCATGTCCGCCACATTGAATACGGGAAATCTGATAAAATCGAGGGAAATAAAGTCGATCACGCCATGGTACATCACGCGGTCGGCAAGGTTTCCGATGCCCCCTGCCACCACCATAGACAGCGACGCCCTCATAAGTCCGCGCGGTCGCCATTTCAGCAGGATGATCAGGGCGATCATCAGCATCAGCGCGCTCAGTGCGACGGCCAGCCACGGCACGCGATTCAGCATGCTGAACGCCACGCCCTTGTTCATCACGAATCGGGCGGACGCCACATTGGGGATCAGGTTCGTCCCGCGAGACAGCCGCATCGCCCACTGTTTGGTCAGGCGGTCGACGATCAGAATGCCGACAATAATCAAAACGCTCATTATCATTCAAGCAACAAAAGCCGACGCGCGCGCGTCGGCCTTTGTATTGTGCGTCAATTACTTGAACAGCAGATCGTTGGCCTTCAGGGTCGCCAGCTGATCCTCGACCAGCTTGCGGAAGGAGGCGCGATAGGATTCCGCGGCGCCCTTCAGCGCTTCGGTCTCGGCCTTGGCTTCGTCCAGAGCCTTCTGAGCGGCAGCAGCGGTGCTCTCGGCCTCGGCCTTGGCATCGGCAACCAGCTTCTCAGCTTCGGCCTTGGCGGCGGCAACGGTGGTCTCAGCCTCGCCGTTGGCCTTGGCGGTGGTCTCATCGGCCAGACGCTGTGCGCTGATCAGAGTCTCGCGCATGGCGTTCTGCAGGTTCTTGAAGTAGCCGGCCTCGTTGTAATCGGGGGTCTTGGCGGCAGCTTCTTCCAGCTCGCGGGTCTTGGTGGCAACTTCCTCTTCCAGAGCGCCGACACGGCCCTTCAGTGCCATGTTCTCGCGGAGGACTGCGCTGAGATACTCAACGATCTCATCAAGATAATCGTCGACCTGTTCAATGTTGTAACCTTCAGCCTGAATGGGGAATTCTTTTTCCTGGATCTCTTTGACGCTGATAGCCATGTTCGTTTCTCCTTTATGTAGATTGATCGGTCAGTGCTTGCCGTATTGGAACAATGTGAGTCCGATGCGACCCTTTCGGGTCTCGCCGATGACTTCCTCGATCTTCAGCCGTCCGTAGCCTCGGACGGAGATCAGGCTGCCCTCGGTCACCTGCGCATCGGTACGCAGTTCGGGAACGTGATCCAGCTTCACCAGCCCCGCCGTCATCAGCTTCTGGGCCGTCGCTCGGCTCAGCTGATAGCCGGCCGCCGCCACGGCATCCAGTCTGCGGCTCTGGACCGTTGCGTGGAAGGTCATTCCCTTGGGCGGTGCGATCCGCACTTCAACAGCGCGGTCCACCTTTAATGCAGCTCGTCCCGCAGATGCGAGATTGGCCTTGAAATAATCCGCCATATCGTTCATACAGAACAGATAGGCTTCTCCGGCGTTCTCCGAAAGGGCGATATCGCCGAAGGTCTCACGAGCCAGACCGAGCGCCGTCGCGGCACCCAGCAGGTCTCGATGTTCACAGCTTGAAAACTTGGTGTTCCAGCGAAGGGAGAGGGTCTCGATGGGCCACTCCCAATCCTCGGGGATCTCCGTGCCGAAGGCGGCGATCGCCATCTCGGCGTCCTCGTAGCCGCCGTAGAAGCGGACATCGCCGGTCATGTACCGAACCTCCCGCTGTTCGGCGGGGGTCAGAAACCGCGAAAACTGCGTCCGTCCCGTCACTTCGGCGCGGCGGATCAGTTCGCGGAGATGACTGTCATCCATGATCAGAACACGCGCACCAGCAGCAGGTATACCCGCCACAGGATATCGGGAATGAAGCGCAGCGCGACGATGGCGAACCAGCAGGAGAAGTCAACGGGAATGCCCGTCTTTCTGCGGATCCACATCGCCAAAGGCGCAAAGGGCAGGCAGAAGGGCATGACCAGTACTTCCAGCCAGTTCCTCAGGCGGCTGCGGGGCGCTACCCACGTGACGATGCAGTAGACCAGGATCACCATGGACATCACATAGGAAAATGTGATGAGTGCCTGGAAGATGCGGAACGGTGTCAGCCTCACTCGTAATCACGTCCCATCATTTCTTCCATGTTGGCGCCGGGCGGCAGCATCATGAAGATTCGGGGAGTGATGCGGACCATGGAGCCGTTGAGCGCCAGCGTCGCACCGCAAAGGGTGTCCTTCGCGCGATCGAAGTTCAGCGAATCCATGGCTTCCATGTTGACGATGATGGACACACCGCGCACCATCTGAGTGATGACATCGCGGCACTCACGGAGCTCATACAGCGTCGCATTGGCCATGGCGCCGCTGGAACGGCGTCTCGCGGGCAGATTGGTCGCGGTGACGCCCGCGTCGCCTCTGGGCGCACGGGTGCGCTGGGGCTCGAAACGGGAAGGTTCGTCTTCAACCGCTCTCTTGCGTTCCGGACGGGTGGGACGTGCCGGCTGCGGCGGGGTCTTCAGCTTGCCGTTCTCATAGGTGCGAGGTCCCTGGCCGCGGGAAGTGCTGCGCGGCGGAATCACCGTGCTGCTGCCGCTGTTGCGTCCGGAGGGACGGGAAGGAACGTAAGTGGATCTTCTGGGGCTCTCGGTCTCATAGCCTTCGGAAACGGGAGCTTCGCCCACGTAATCCTCTTCAATGCCAAAGAAACGCTTGATCTTGCTGCCGATGCCGCCGCGCTCCTGACCTGATCTGTTAGCCATGATTCTCAAACCTCCTTTGTCTGCTTGATGGGTCTTGCCCCGAACAGAGCGCGTCCCAGGCGGACCATCGTGGCGCCTTCCTCGGCGGCAACGTCGCAGTCCCCGGACATGCCCATGGACAGGGTCTTCATAGTAACGTTGGGAATATCCTTATCGCGAAGCATCTCAAAATAGCCGCGCATCCGCTTGAACAGCGGGCGGATGGTCTCGGGATCGTCCACGAAGGGCATGATCGCCATCAGACCGTCAATGGCAAGGTTGGGCTTCTTGGAACAGTACTCGACAAAGGGCACCAGCAGTTCTTCATCCACACCGCTCTTCTGGTCTTCGTGACCGATGTTGACCTGGATCAGCGCATGCATCACCGTATCCGCGGCGACGGCACGGCGGGAAAGCTCGTCCGCCAGGGCTTCGCGGTCAAGGGACTGCACGGTGGTCGCCATGCCGAAGATGCTCTTCACCTTGTTGGTCTGGAGACCGCCGATCACATGGATCTCGAAGTTGGGATTAAGACGTTCGATCTTGGACTGAAGTTCCTGAACGCGATTCTCGCCGATGACACGGATGCCCGATTCATAGGCTTCGTTGATCGTATCTACGTCCACGGTCTTGGTCACGCCGCAGATCTCGGCGCCGCCCCACTTCGCGGACGCATTGCCGATGACCTCGCGCCAATGCCGGATATTGCTGTCAAGTACCGGATTCATGATGAAATAACCTCTTTTATTTAATCAACACACGCTGACCCGCCTGCAGCGCGCCTTCGACGCGGGGCTGGATCAACGCCATGGAACCGTCCACGGAAAGGATGTCCACGGGGACGAAAGTGCCGCCGGGAACGTCGTAGAGCCAGATGCCGTCCTGATCGTTGACACGTGCGATGGAACGGGTATGGACAGCCAGCGAAGACAGGGAGATGCTCAGGGTAACGCCCGCAGTGCGCTTGTAGATCAGCGGACCGATGGGCTCTTGCATACTGAACACCGCCATGACGGTGCCCGAAGACTTGCGGACATCGGTAACGGTACCGGTGTACATCAGATCTTCATAACCTTCAAAGGTGAGATAGTAAGTCTGTCCCACAACGGGATTCCAGGTGCCCGACGTGATGGTCAATGCCACCGCCCAGTTGTCCTGATCCACGATGCGGTACATACCGCCGGTGAGGATGGATTTGGTGGAGCCCAGCTGAACGCCGTTTCGCGCCGCTTCCAGATCGGCGATGGTGATGTCATCGATGTTGTTCGCGCTCAGGTCGGTCTCGTAGCCGTCCAGATAGAAGGACACCACGCCGCCGGTCTTCGCGTTGGATTCCTTGCGCCAGGAGCGGATGCTGGACAGGCGGGTATTCTCCTCGTCGTACAGCTTGGTCAGGCGGACGTCATCGCGCTTATTGGCGCGGAGATACTCCTGACGGTCCACCATGGAAGTCTGAAGCTGCTCGATGATGGTGCGAAGATTGCCGCGATTCTGCAGCGTCGCCATGCCCTTGAAGTCCTGAGCGGACAGGGAAATGATGGTCTCCAGTCGATCCAGGTTATTGTCCACAATGGTTCCGAGGAGCTGACGGTGATAGGTCTGAATGTTGGACCTTGTGGTCTCCAGACGGGTCAGCAGGCTCTCGGAATAACCGGTGGTATAGAAATAAGCAATGGTGTCACCGGCCGAAACCACCGTATTCTCCGTAGCGACATATTCAATACGGACGGTGCTGTCGGATACGACGACCTGCTCATCCCTCAATATGACACATTCGCCCTGCCGCGTCACGGCGGATGCCCACTGGGTGATGACATCCTCACTGGTGCGGAAGGGACCCACAAAATATACAATGATGCCGATGATCAACACAAGGATCAACATCATGACGTAAAAACGTCCTGTCAATCTCGTTCTGTACATTCTCGGCACACACCCCGCATACTATTATACCATATCATTATACAATTAACGGCGCATGCATGCAATGCCATTGCAGTGACTTTTTTGTAAAAGGTGCACCATGATGTCGCCTTGTTTTTTGCCTGTTTTTCCGCACACCGTCCGCCTTGATGTAAACCTCCATATATTGTCAAATTATCCGACTGGAATCCGTCAAACGAATAGTGTATAATGACCCTATATTTATATGTGGAATAGTATGATGTCAAGATAGGAGAATGAAGCTATGATCCGTTACCGCCTGCGCAATACCGTCCGAAAACCCTTCGACCGCCCGAAAGACATGCCTCGGGCCCTCCACGCGCTTTTGGTCAGCCGCGGTATCGCTTCCGCCGAAGAGGCCGATCGCTTCCTCCATCCCGGCATCCGCGATTTCAACGATCCTTACGGTCTCAGTGACATGACCGAAGCCGTCGCTCTCCTCCGTGAATGTCTCGCCGCCGGCGATTCCGTCTGCGTATACGGCGACTATGACTGCGACGGCGTCTGTGCCTCCGCCATCATGGCCGACTGTCTGAGAAAACTGGGCGCCGCCAACGTTGAAGTCTACCTCCCCGACCGCGTCGCCGAAGGCTACGGACTCAACGAGGACGCCGTTCGCGCCATTTCCGAGCGCTGCCGTCTGCTGGTCACCGTTGACTGCGGCATCACCGCGGGCAAACTCATCGCCCTCGCCACGGAACTGGGCATGAAGTGCATCGTCACCGACCATCACCGTCCCGAGGCGGACATCCCGCTGCCGGCGTGCCCCGTGGTCAATCCCCATCTCAACGATTATCCCAATCCCCTCTGCGGCACGGGCGTGGCCTTCAAGGTCGCCGAAGCCCTCATCGGCAGAGACAAGGCCATCGAGCAGTACATCGACATCGCCGCCCTCGCCACGGTGGCCGACATCGTCCCCCTGCAGGGCGAGAACCGCGCCATCGTCAAGATGGGTCTGGAGGTCATCCGCAAGACGCCCCGCATCGGCATCAAGGCACTGGTGGACGTCGCTGCCGTGCGATATGATAACATCAACGCCCGCGCCATCGCCTTCCAGCTGGGTCCGCGCCTGAATGCCGCGGGACGCCTGGGCAACGCCCGTCCCGCCCACGATCTCATCCTCTGCGAGGACGAGCTTGAAGCCGCTGCCCTCGCCGCTTCTCTCAACGAAATGAACACCAAGCGCCGCGAGAAGACCGAGGAGATCCAGCAGGAGTGTCTGCAGAAGATGCAGGATTTCGACTTCTGCGCTCACAAGATTATCATCCTCGACGACGAGAGCTGGCATTCCGGTCTTCTGGGACTGGCCGCCTCGGACATGGTCAAGCGCTACCACTTCCCCGCCATCCTGCTCACCGAACAGGACGGCGTCCTCCACGGCTCCTGCCGCAGCATCCCCGGCATCGATATCCACGATGCCCTCACCGCCGTCAAGGAGCATCTGGTACGTTTCGGCGGACACAGTCAGGCGGCGGGTGTGACGCTGAACAAGGAATCCCTGGAAGCCTTCAAGCGGGATCTTGAAGCTTATCTCGCGGAGAACATCTCCCCCGAGTGCTACATTCCCGACTTCGAGTACGACACGGAGCTCACCTTCGAAGACATCAACGACGAGCTCACCGAGGCGGTCAGCCTCTTCGAGCCCACGGGCTGCGAGAACCCGGAGCCCGTATTCCGCTGCAAGGCCGAGGCGGTCAGTCCCACCACTCTCAGCGGCGGTCGCCACCTGAAAATGACACTGATGGCGGAAGGTCAGTCCTTCCCCATGCTCTACTGGGGCCACGGCAGCGAGATCAACAGCATCCCCGACCGTGTCGACGCACTGCTGAAGCTGTCCTTCAACGTCTATCAGGGCAAGCGCTCCATTCAAACTGTGTGTGAAGCCCTGCAAGCCGACAACGTTTTGACTCAAATTCAGTCAAAAACAGCGGATGAGACTCCCCTTCGGCATGATTTCTTAACAGAGTTGTTTTATAATAGGAGAATAACCTACAATAACTATACTGTTACCTCAACATCGATTGACAGTGTCATCGATGACATGAAAGCCGATATCCGCGGCACCTGTGTCCTCTGTTTTGATCTTGACACCGCAGAAAAACTGGCCCGTCGGATGGGCGATGTGCACTATGAAGTCTGCTTCGGTCGCTTCCCCACGGAGCTCACCGCCTGCAACTGCCTGTGTGTACTGCCCGCCGCGCCCGTACCGTCCGCCTACC
>JAKSPZ010000080.1 GCA_024404395.1 Clostridia bacterium
CCTGCCACCGCAGGTATCGGCTTCGGTATGGGCATCGAGCGCATGTTGATGGTTCAGGATCTCCGTGGCGTTTCTCCCGTGGCTGAACCTGTCTGCGATGTCTTCGCCGTTACCATGGGCGATGAGGCACGTCGTGCCGCAGTCGGACTGGTCAGCGACCTGCGCGACAACGGTATCAAGGCGGATCTGGACCACGCTGCCCGCAGCATGAAGGCACAGTTCAAGTATGCCAACAAGCTGGGCGCCGCTAAGGTTCTTGTCATCGCAGGCGACGAACTGGAAAAGGGCGTTGTCAAGATCAGAGATATGAAAAACAGCACCGAGACGGAAGTCCCGAAGGACAAGGTTGTCGCAGTGCTTACCGGTAAAGAGGAGGAATAAGAATGCTTACTTACAAGCGCGATCATTACTGTGGTCTGCTGACTGAAAAAGAAGTCGGTCAGACGGTTCACCTGTCCGGTTGGGTGCAGCGTACCCGCGACCTGGGCGGCGTTGTCTTCGTATGGCTTCGCGACCGTGAAGGTCTTGTTCAGCTGGTTTTCGATACGGCTGTCTGCTCTCAGGAGATCTTTGATATCGCACGTTCTCTGCGCAGCGAGTACGTTGTGACCGTCAGCGGCGAGGTCCGTCTTCGCGATGAAGGTGCCATCAACCGCGATCTGGCCACCGGTACCATCGAAGTCTTCGTCAAGGACGCCGTTCTGCTCAACAAGGCAGACACCCCGCCCATCTACATCGACGACAAAGTAGATGAGAATGAGCTGGTCCGTCTGAAGTACCGCTATCTGGACCTGCGCCGTCCTTCTCTGCAGAACAATCTCCGCCTCCGCTCCAAGTTGGTCAATCTGGTCCGCTCCACGCTGGACGAGGAAGGCTTCACTGAGGTCGAGACCCCCATTCTGACCAAGTCCACGCCCGAAGGCGCACGTGACTTCCTCGTGCCCTCCCGTCTGCATCCCGGCACGTTCTACGCACTGCCCCAGTCTCCCCAGATCTACAAGCAGCTGCTGATGCTGGCTGGCTTCGATAAGTACTTCCAGATGGCTCGCTGCTTCCGCGATGAGGACAGCCGCGCCGACCGTCAGCCCGAGTTCTCCCAGTGCGATATCGAAATGTCTTTCATCGACGAGCAGGATATCCAGACTGTCGTTGAAAAGGTCTTCGCACGCATCTTCAAGGAGATGAAGGGCATCGATCTGCAGCTGCCCCTGCCCCGTATGACCTGGCAGACTGCCATGGAATACTATGGTTCCGATAAGCCCGATACCCGCTTCGAAATGAAGCTGGTCAACATCACCGATAAGGTGAACAACTGCGGTTTCGTTGTCTTCGATCAGGCCATCGAAAACGGCGGCGAAGTCCGCGGCATCAACGCCAAGGGTCTGGCTTCCATGACCCGCAAGGAGATCGACAGCCTGGGTGAGTACGTCAAGTCCTACCGCGTCAAGGGTCTGCCTTACATGACCTTCACCGCCGACGGCAGTGTCAAGTCCTCCTTCAACAAGTTCATGACTCCCGAACTGGTCGAGACCGTTCGCGAGGCATTCGGCGCCGAACCCGGCGATATCATCTTCTTCGCAGCGGACAAGAAGGCTGCCGTTCTGCAGTCTCTGGGCGCACTGCGCTGCGAGATCGCCCGCCGCAAGGGCCTGATCGACCAGAACAAGTACAATCTCTTCTGGGTCACCGAGTTCCCGCTCTTCGAGTACAGCGAGGAAGAGGGACGCTATGTTGCCATGCATCATCCCTTCACCAGCTGGATGAGCGAGGATGAGGAGTACCTGAACGGCGAAATGGACAAGGTCCGTGCCCGCGCATACGACCTGGTCATGAACGGCATCGAGCTGGCTTCCGGTTCCATCCGTATCCATCGCGCCGACATGCAGGCGAAGATGTTCGAGATGATCGGTCTGTCCGACGAGGAAGCCCATCATCGTTTCGGTTTCCTGCTGGATGCCTTCAAGTACGGCGCACCGCCGCACGGCGGCTTGGCCTTCGGTATCGACCGCGTCATGATGCTTCTGACCGGTTCCGAGAGCCTGCGTGATGTCATTGCCTTCCCGAAGGCTCAGAACGCCAACTGCCTCATGATGGAGACCCCCGCGGACGTCCGTCCCGACCAGCTCGAGCTTCTGAAGATCAAAGTAGACGCTGAATAATCTCACAGCAGAGGGAGACCACCTTGCACGATGATGCGGTGGTTTCTTTCTGCTTTTTGGATGAAATACAGGTCTACATCATTGAGCACCCTGTTCAGATGCTCGGGCAGACGGTGCATGATCTCGCAGACGATTTTGTCATAAATAACACCGTCGTATGCTTCTGCGATACTGCCCGCGATGGCGGCGACGGTGTCGCAATCGCCGCCCAGCGAGACGGCCGTGCGGACGACATCCTCAAGATCGGAACCTTCCAGGAAAGCGGTGATCGCTTCGGGAACGGTTTCCATGCAGGACTCAACATGGTGATAGTTGGGCCTGATCTGGTTGCAGGTACGGGAGAGATCGTAGCCGAATTCTCTCTCGATATAAGCCTTGATCTGCTTTTTCGGGCGATGGGCGCGCGCCAGATGGATGGTGGATGCGACGGCTTCCGCGCCCTTGATGCCCTCGGGATGGTTATGCGTGACGGCAGCGGACAGACGCGCCACGCGACGGACGGTCCACATGTCATCATAGAACCAACCGACGGCGGAAACGCGCATGGCCGAACCGTTGCCGTAGCTGTTGTAGGGTCCCATCTTGCTGTTGAAGAGCCAGCGATGGAAGGAACTGCCGTAGCCGGCGTGGGGGTACAGCCTGCCGAATTCACGCATACGATAGGCAAAACGGTCCATGATCGTCTCATCGGAGACATTGGAGACGTCCTCGGGGAGGTCGAGGAGTGCCTGAGCGATCGCGAGCGTCATGACGGTGTCGTCCGTGTAGTGAGATCTTTCGGTAAAGAGCGGAAAGTCCTTGGTCTTGTTCCCGCGGTCGAATTCATAGGGGGATCCGACGATGTCGCCAAGGATGGCGCCGTTCAGCATTGCAATCATCGATCTGCACCTCTTCCGAAATAGTCTGCGTCGATTTCCTGTGCCCAGTTTTCATCGATGGGGCAGTTCATGCGAACGCTGCTGACGGTACGGCTGAGCACTTCGTAGTTCAGGGCAGTGCCGCGGCAGTCGTTGTGGTAGTTGGCGGTACGGTTGGCATCGATGCCGAAGCGCGCTGCTTCTTTGGCCGCGTCGATGTTGGCGCCGAGGAAGATGAACTCCCAGCCGTAGCGCTCTTTATTACGCTCGATCATGTGCTTGACCTTGTCGTAGGTGTAATGTCTGCTGGCATTTTCCATGCCGTCAGTTGTGATGATGAAGAGCGTCTTCTCGGGGACGTCTTCCTTGCGGGCGTACTTGTGAACACTGCCGATGTGGTGGATGGCGCCGCCGATGGCGTCAAGCAGGGCGGTACAGCCGTGGGGATAATACTCTCTTTCGGTCAGGGGGCTGACGCGGTCGAGGGGAACGCGGTCGTGAATGACGGCCGTCTCGGTGTCGAACAGAACGGTGGAGACCACAGCCTCACCGGGTTCGCTCTTCTGCTTGTTGATCATGGAATTGAAACCACCGATGGTATCGGATTCGAGACCTGCCATGGAGCCGCTGCGATCGAGGATAAATACGAGTTCAGTCATAATAGAAAACCTCCGTTTCTTTTGATGGCATTATTGTACAAGAAACGGAGGAAGAAATGGTCGCCTGACAGGCGACATTTTTTATGCACCGATGAGCATCAGATCGTACTTGAAGAGAACTTCATTCAGCAGGTTGATGTCGTACTGTCGGTTGACGATGAAGTATTCGATGATGACATCACGCAGGTTGCTCTTTGATAGCGCGTATCCTGCGCGGGCGATGAAATCCTTGGTCTCCTCGAGGCTCAGTTCAAGGGCGAGGGCAAAGGCGATCGCTGTGGATTTCGAAGGTTGGTAGGCGGGATTGTTTCTGATCTTCGAGAAGGTCTTGCGGTCTACGTTTGCCTTGCGGTAGACTTCGGGATCCTTCTTGCCGCTTTTGTCGATGAGCTTGAGAAGCGTTTCGGAGAAGCCCGAGTCCAGATTTTTCATCATGTCCGACCAGTTGGGTTCTTTGGCGGCTTGAGGCGTGAATTGGTGGTCGTACTCTGTGGATTCGTAGGAGGCGTAGCCCTCGCAATAGGGCGAAGCGGTGGGAGGCGCAGAACGACGATCGTTGCCGCGATTGAAAAGCCGGTCGAAGAGCCTTGCAGGCCCGCGGGTGTATTCGGCTTCCGTCTTTTGGTGAACGTAGTTCTCGTCAATGTAACTCTTTACCGAAGTGAACAGCTTTTCGGAAAGATCGTAGGCGTCTTTGCTGAAGACGACGAGATAGATGTGCATGTCGTTATGCATGAGGAAGCGGCTGAATTCACCCATTGCGATCTGCATGGCGAGATCCTTGGGAAAACCGTAATTGCCTGTAGAGATGAGGGGAAAAGCAACGGATTCGCAGTTGTTTGCAAGTGCGAGTTCCAAAGACTTTCGATAACAGCTGCCGAGCAACGCCGCCTCGCCGCATTGTCCGCCTTTCCAGACGGGACCCACGGTGTGAATGACATAGCGGCTGCGCAGGTTGAAAGCGGGGGTGACGGCTGCGTCGCCGCAGGCGATCTCGCCGGTCTTTCGACGCGCTTCCAGCAGCCCGGGACCTGCCGCTTCATGAATGCCGTTGTCCACACCTCTGCCGACGATAGGCATGGGATTGGCTGTGTTGACGATGGCGTCTACAGACATGTTCGTGAGGTCGTCCCGAACGATTTCAAAAGGCATGGTGTCCTCCTATACATAGAAAGGGCTATCCTTTCGGATAGCCCTCAGTTGACTCAGAATCAGTCGCCGAAGCTGATGCCGAGCATCTTGGCTTCCTTGACGATGCTTGCGTCGGGATCGACCATCTTCAGCTTGCCCGCAACTTCCTCCAGGGGAACGGGAACAATCTCACGATTCTTGTAGCCGACCATGAAACCGAACTTGCCCTTGAGGATCAGCTTGCCTGCTTCGGAACCGAGGCGGGAAGCGAATACACGGTCATAGGGGCAGGGGCTGCCGCCGCGCTGGGTATGACCGGGAACAGTGACGCGGACCTCGAAGCCGGACTTCTTGGTAATCTCGGCTGCGATCTGGTAGGAAATGGAGGGATACTTGCTGCTCTCGAGCTTCTTGCGATATTCCTTCTTGGAGAGCTTGGCGTCTTCCTTGGAGATGGCGCCTTCGGCAACAGCGAGGATGGTGAAGCGGCTGCCGTGCTGCTTGCGCTCCTTGATCTTGTCGACGATCTTGTCGATGTCGTAGGGAATCTCGGGGATGAGGATGATGTCGGCGCCGCCGGCCATACCTGCATTCAGGGTCAGCCAGCCGACCTTATGACCCATGACCTCGACGATGAAGACGCGGTTGTGGGATGCGGCGGTGGTGTGGATGCAGTCGATGGCGTCGGTGGCAACGTTGACGGCGCTCTGGAAGCCGAAGGTCATGTCGGTGCCCCAAAGGTCATTATCGATGGTCTTGGGAAGCGTGATGATGTTCAGACCCTGTTCGCGGAGCAGGTTTGCGGTCTTGTGGGTGCCGTGACCGCCCAGAAGGACCAGGCAATCCAGCTGGAGTTTGTAGTAGGTCTGCTTCATGGCAGC
>JAKSPZ010000081.1 GCA_024404395.1 Clostridia bacterium
ATCGCCCATGCCCAGATTGTAGAACTCGTAAACGTCGTTCAGCGCGCGGGCATTGTCGATCTTGTTGACCACCAGCAGCACGGGCTTGCCGCTGCGGCGGAGCATATCGGCAACGGATTCGTCATCGGCGGTCATGCCGGTCTTGCCGTCCACGAAGAAGAGGATGACGTCGCAGGTCTCGATGGCGATCTCCGCCTGACGGCGCATCTGGGAGAGGAGCGGGTCGTCGCTCAGGGGATCGATACCGCCGGTATCGATGAGGGTGAACTGATAGTTCTGCCATTCGCAGTCGGCGTACACGCGGTCGCGGGTGACGCCGGGGGTGTCTTCAACAATGGCGATGCGACGGCCCACCATCTGGTTGAAGAAGGTGGATTTGCCCACGTTGGGGCGGCCGACGACGGCCACAAGGGGTTTTGCCATAAATAACCTCCGTTATCGGTTGTCGATGATGGTATTGAAAAGATCCTCACCGCGGCGTCCCACGGGAATGATGGGTCGACCGAGGCGTTGGGTCGCTTCTTCAAGGGTCATGTCGTCCAGGAATCGGTCGCCCTCGCTGCGGAGCATGCACTCGGTGATGAGCACCTTGTCGCAGGGGACGTCCTTCATATAATCGGTCAGGTCCCGCCCGGTGATGAGTCCGGACACGGTGACGTTGGGACCGAAAAAGCGGTTCTCGATGCCGTGGACAGTGAGGTCCGCCAGCGGATACCGCGCCATGAGGTCGGTCAGGAAGGGGGCGGCGGACAGTCCGCAGCCGATGGCAAGGCGCTGGGTGCCCTGCTTGCCCGTGACGCCGGGCTCGGCGAAGTCGTAGCTGTCGGCGAACTCGGTCTCCAGCAGTCGGAGCAGTCCCACGCCGTCGTCGATCTGCTCGTAGCCCTCGTAGGAAAGGTCGTCGGGGAGGGGAACATCCGCCTGCAGATAGAACTCATCGGAGGGGAACACGAATCGCGTGCCCTTTTCTATAAGTAGTTTTTCCCGCCAGCGGTCCGCGATGCGGATGACTTCCTTCGCCTCTTCCGCGGTGTACTTCCGCAGGTCGCACAGACCGTCGCGGTGATTGGTCAGTCCAACGGGGACCAGCGCGAAGGACAGGGCGCCGGGGAGCTCCGCCAGCTCGCGGATGGAACGCTCCAGCACCTCGCCGTCGTTGAGCCCGGGGCAGAGCACCGCCTGACAGTGGAACTCGATGCCGCCGTCGGACAGCTTTTTCAGCTGATCCATGATCTTCGCGGCGCGCGGCGTCTGCAGGAGACGGGTGCGCAGCTCGGGATCGGTGCAGTGGACGGAGATGTACAGGGGCGAGGCGTGCCGCTTGATGATGCGGTCCAGCTCGCGGTCGGAGACGTTGGTGAAGGTGACGTAGTTGCCCATCATCAGGCTCATGCGCCAGTCATCGTCCTTCACGCGCATGGTGGGGCGGGCGCTGGCGGGGAGCTGATCCACGAAGCAGAACAGGCAGTGGTTGCAGCACATCCGCATGCCCGACATCATGGGCGTCTCGAAGTTGAGACCCGTGGGGGCGTATTCGTCCTTTCGGAGGGTGACAATCTGCTTTTCGCCGTTGCGCTTGATGGTCAGTGCCACGCGCTTCTCGGCGGTGAGCGCTTGAAAATCAAGGAAGTCGATGACGACTTCTCCGTTGACTGCGATCAGCTCATCGCCGGGCAGAATGCCGCCCTTTGCCGCCGCCGATCCGCGGTCCACGCTCACGATCCTGTGTCCCAAAGCAATTCTTCCTCCAAGTTGACATATATACTCACTCTATCCTATATTATCGCACGAATTCGCCGAAACGTCAAGTTCACGGCCAAAACTGTCGGGTCCGGGCGCGGAAAAACACCGAAAAAACAGACATTTGGCGGTGATTTACATTAATGTTACATTAAGACGTTTATTGAGGGCTCACGTAAAGAAAATGTTGCGATTTGTGTTGACAAAAAAAGTCATATAATGTATAATTACAAACAATCCGCGCCTATCTTGCACGGATTGCACAAATGCGAAATTTTGCCGCAACGTTCAAATGCGGTGAAATAAATAATGGGAGGAACTACCAATGAAGAAACTCATCTCCGTCCTGGTCGCGCTCATGCTGGTGCTGAGCCTCGTCGCCACTGCATCCGCAGAGTATACCATCGCCATCAACCTGAAGACCCTGTCCAGCGAATACTGGCAGACCGTTAAGTCCGGTTGTGACGACGCTGCCGCCGAACTGGGCGTCAACATCGAAGTTCAGGGCGCTGCCGCCGAAACCGAGATCGCTGAGCAGGTCGCTCAGCTCGAGACCCAGCTCGCTGCCAACCCCGACGCCATCATCATCGCTCCCCTGGACGGTGACGCTGTCATCGGCGCTATCGAGGCTTCCGGCTACACCGGCCTGGTCCTCTTCTGCGACACCGATTGCGCATACGAAGGCAAGGTTTCCTTCGTCGGCACTTCCAACGAAGAAGCTGCATACCAGGGCGGCGTCTACGGCGCAGCTGTTCTGGGCGCTGACACCAAGGCTCTGATCATCTACGGTCAGGAAGGCGACAACACCTCCAACCTCCGCAAGGCCGGTTACGAGCGCGCTCTGACCGAAGCAGGTCTGGAGCCCGTTGCTGAGCTGTCCGGTAACAACACCACCGACGGCGCAACCAAGGTCATGGAAGACCAGCTGAATGCCAACCCCGACATCAACCTGGTTCTCTGCCACAATGACGACACCGCCATCGGCGCTCTGAACGCTGTTCAGGCTGCCGGCGTTGAAGGCATCACCATCATCGGCTTCGACGGCAACTCCTCTGCTGTTGAGCTGATCGCTTCCGGCGACCTGGCCGGCACCGTTGCCCAGCAGCCCAAGCTGATGGGTTACCTGGCTGTCCAGACCGCTCTTGCCGCTCTGAACGGCGAGACCGTTGACGCCAACGTTGTTGTTGACACCGTCATCATCGACGCCGCCAACTGCGCAGAGTACCTGAAGTAATTCTTCCGGTCCGAACTGAACAAGCAATAGTTATGCGGGCGGACGTTCACAAGCCAAGCCTTGGAGCGTCCGCCCAAGCTATGAAAAAATACCGGAAGGAGTGAACGGTTCCGTGTCGGAGTACATTGTTGAACTTAAACATGTCACCAAGCGTTTCCCCGGCGTTGTCGCGATGCGCGATATGCACATCCAGATCCGTCCGGGCGAGATCCACGGCCTCATCGGTGAGAACGGCGCCGGTAAATCGACGCTGATCAAGGTCCTGACCGGTGTCCATGTGCCTGAGGAAGGCGAGATCTATGTTGACGGCCAGAAGGTATCCTTCGCAAATCCCGTCCACGCCCGTGAAGCGGGTATCGCCTGCGTTTATCAGGAGCTGAACATCGTCCCCATGCTGCCCGTCGTCGACAACGTCTTCATGGGCCGCAAGGTCAAGAACAAGCTGGGTCTGCTGGACTACCCCCGCATGCACAAGGAAGCCCATGAGGCGCTGACGACCCTCGGTCACCCCGAGATCGACACCCACATGGAGTGCGGCAAGATGGGTATCGGTCTGCAGCAGATGGTGGAAATCGCCAAGGCGGTCTCCCTGAACGCAAAGCTGCTCATTATGGACGAGCCCACCTCTTCTCTGGGCGAGCAGGAAGTCAAGCAGTTGATGACCACCGTCCGCGAGCTGGCTGCCAAGGGCATCGCCATCCTGTTCGTTTCCCATAAGCTCGAAGAGCTGTTCGAGCTGTGCGACCGCGTTACGGTCATGCGCGACGGTGAGCACATCATCACCGAAGACATGTGCAACATGACCAACGACAAGCTGATCAACGCCATGGTCGGACGTACCCTGGAGAACCAGTTCCCCAAGGAGTTCGGCGTCAAGGGCGAGTGCATGCTCGAGGCACAGCATCTCGAAGAGATCGGCGTCCTGCACGATGTTTCCTTCAAGGCATACGCGGGTCAGATCCTCGGCTTCGCCGGTCTGGTCGGCGCGGGCCGTACGGAGACCATGCGTGCCGTCTTCGGCGCGGACAAGATCGACGGCGGTCAGGTCCTGATCAAGGGCAAGCCCGAGACCATCCGTCAGCCCCAGCAGGCGATCCGCAAGGGTATCGCGCTGGTCACCGAAGACCGTAAGGGCCAGGGTCTGGTCCTCTCCCAGCCGGTCAAGTACAACCTGATCCTCGCCAGCATGAAGCGCTTCAAGAAGGGCATCCTGCTCTCCGGCAAGAAGATCGAAGATTCCGGCAAAACGCACGTCAAGACCCTGCGCATCAAGACGCCCACCATCAACGAAGTCGTGGGTCAGCTCTCCGGCGGTAACCAGCAGAAGGTCGTCATCGGCAAGTGGGTGAACTGCGATGCAGACATCTTCATTTTCGATGAGCCCACCCGCGGTATCGACGTCGGTGCAAAGATTGAAGTTTACAACGTCATGAACCAGCTGGTCAAGCAGGGCAAGTGCCTGATCATGGTCTCCTCGGAACTGCCCGAGGTTCTGGGCATGTCCGACCGCGTCATCGTCATGCGCGAAGGCCGCGTCATGGCGGAGATCGAGCGCGACAGCAAACACTTCAATCAGGAAAGTATCATGAAAGCTGCATGGGGAGGAAAACTCGATGAATAACAGCAAAAAGAAAACCAGTGTCGGCGATATTCTGATGAAGCTGGGCCCGCTGATGGTTCTGGCTCTCATGTTTGTCACCTTCTCTATCCTGCTGCCCGACCGCTTCCTGAAGGTTCCCAATCTGATGAACATCCTGAAGCAGACGAGCATCAACTGCCTGATCGGTTCCGGTATGCTGCTGGCTCTGATCACCGCCGGTATCGACCTGTCCGTCGGTTACAGCACCATCCTGGCCACCTGCCTGATCGGTGTTATGATGCAGAACGGCATCACCAACACCTTCGTCCTCATCATCAGCGCCATTGCCATCTCCACCCTCTGCGGTTTCATCAACGGCACGCTGCTGACCCGTCTGGACCTGCCTCATCCCTTCGTTTCCACCCTGGGCATGAAGTTCGTCTTCTGGGGCGTTGCCCTGCTGATCACCCACTCCCAGACCATCGGCTTCACCAACAAGGGCATCGATGGCGTTCTGTGGATCGGTAAGCAGACCATCGGCGGCATCGGCTTCCCCGTGAGCTTCATTCTGGTCATCGTGGTCTACGCCATCTTCCACGTCTTCCTCAACCACTCCGCACTGGGTCGTCAGATCTACTGCGTCGGCGGTAACCCCGAAGCGGCACGTATGTCCGGTATCCGTTCCAAGGATGTCCTGACCATCGTCTACACCATCTCCGGTTTCATGTGCGGTATCGCCGGCGTCGTCCTGGCTGGCCGTCTGAACACCGCCAACACCGCTTCCGCATCCACCTATGATACCGACGCCATCGCGGCGTGCATCATCGGCGGCGCTTCCTTCCGCGGCGGTAAGGGCACCATCTGGGGCACCCTCCTGGGCGCACTGCTGATCTCCACCATCCGCAACGGTCTGAACCTGTTCTCCGCCGGCAACGATATCCAGTACATCGTTATCGGTCTGGTCATCATCGTCGCGGTCACCATCGACGTCTTCCGTGGCAAGGTCGAAATGAAGGCCCGCAAGATGGCAGCCGCCAAGTAATTTCAACCCCGCAAAGGGCAGCATCCGCTGCCCCTTTTTGTGTGCAAGAAGGGGGAGAGAAGAAAAAAAAAAAAAAAAGAAAGGCTGT
>JAKSPZ010000082.1 GCA_024404395.1 Clostridia bacterium
CCAAGCGAATCAATTCATCTGCGCTGATGGCGGATGCATGGCACCATCGCTCGGATGCGATCTCCTCGATCGGCGCATTGATCGGTATTGCCGGCGCAAAGTTGGGCTTCCCCATTCTCGATCCAATTGCGTCGCTGGTAATCTGCCTCTTCATTTTCAAAGCTGCGATCGATGTTTTCAAAGAGGCTGTAGGGAAGATGATCGACAAGGCATGCGATGCGCAAACAGAGGAAGCCATTCGCGAGGCTGTGCTTTCTGTCCCCGAAGTTATGGCAATCGACAACCTGAAAACACGTCTGTTCGGACCGAGAATGTATGTGGATGTGGAGATCGCTGTGGACGGAAACAAGCCGCTTATCGAAGCGCATCGCATAGCGGAGAAAGTTCATGACAGGATCGAAGCGCGTTTTCCTGAAGTAAAACACTGCATGGTCCATGAAAATCCTGCTTCAGAGACATTGATGCGCAAATCTTAACAAACTAATGTTGTGAGGACTCTCTTATCGTGTTATAATAACACAATAAAGTATCTAAGCCTATTTCAGAGTTGAAGGGAGTTTTCAGAATGAATATCGGTCTTTTGGGTTATGGAACCATCGGTTCCGGCGTTGGTGAACTGACTGCGCTGCGTGATGATATGTCGGTCAAGCGTGTACTTGATCTTCGCGATATTCCCGAACTGGGAGATAAGCTGACGAAGCGCTTTGAGGATATCCTCGAAGATGCCGAGATCGAAACCGTTGTTGAGCTCATGGGCGGCATCAATCCCGCTTATGATTTCCTCAGCCGTTCTCTGGCAGCGGGTAAGAACGCAGTGACCGCCAACAAGCTCATGCTTTCCTATCACCTTGCCGATCTCCTCGAGATCGCAAAGAAGACCGGCGCAAAGCTGAAGATCGACGCCAGTGTTGGCGGCGGCATTCCTTACCTGTACAATCTTATCCGCGCACGTCGCATTGAAAAGATCCAGAATGTCTTCGGTATCGTCAACGGCACCACGAATCTGATCCTCGACACCATGCAGGAAGCAGGTACCGACTTTGATGTGGTTCTGAAGGAAGCACAGAAGGCCGGCTACGCAGAAGCCAATCCCAACGCGGATATCGACGGTATCGATGCCCGTTCCAAGGTCTGCATCACCGCTTCCCTCGCATTCGGCAAGTTTGTCGATCCCGAGAAGATCGCCGTTGCGGGCATCCGCACCATTAAGGCTGCTGATGTCGAAGCGTTCAAAGCCATGAAGATGGTCTGCCGTCTGATCGTCAATGCCGAGCAGAAAGACGAGACGGTTGCGGCGTTTGTTGAGCCCACGCTGGTCGCTCCCGATCGCCTTGAGGCAAATGTTCACAAGAACTACAACCTCATCGGTTGGAACTGTGCCAACGGCAACATGCAGTATTTCTATGGTCAGGGCGCGGGCAAGATCCCCACTGCGACCAATGTCCTGCTGGGTATCAACGATATCATGGGCGGCGAGGACCTCATGGGCGGCTGCCCCATCGACGGCAAAGCTGTCATCGACAACAGTGCCGTTTCCCATCGCTATTATCTGCGCACCACCGCCAAGCCCAACGTCAGCGCCGTTGCTCTGGAGGGCTTCGAGGGTGTTTACATCACCGATGTGATCTCCGTTGCCGAGATGCATGCCGCGATGGCAGAGCTGAAGGGTCAGGATGAAGGCCTGTTCTTTGCAGCGATCTCTGAATAAGTTTTTTACCATAGCCGGTTACTGCAATGTAGCCGGCTGTCTTTATTTCATATGAATTGAGGGAATAATATGCTTATCCATGATGTGCCGCGCTCTCAAGGCGTGACCAATCTGCTGAAACGTGCGAAACAGATGGTCAATGTGACTTATACGCCGGTCAAGCCGATGCCTACTGTTCACAAGGTTTATCCCGAAGGCATTCAGAAAGGCAAGTATGTCGAAAGCCTTACGCCGGCATGGCTGCCTGTGAAGGGCATGGTCTATTCTTCCGTCCGTTTGGCAGAGAACTACGTTGGTTTCAATGTTTCTTTGGAGACTTTCGTATCAGCTCTGGCCAATCCCAACAGTGTGCTGTATACGCGCGCGTTTGAAGGCACCGGTCAGAACGTGCATTGCTATTACGGCATCGTTTGCTCCTGCTTCGCGAGCTATGTTCACGACCTGCCTTATCGCATTCCCTGCGTACGCTGGCCCGAACAGCCTTTTATTGTTGAAGTGGATTCGTCTGCGCTCGAGAATCTGCAGCTGGGAGATATCGTTCTTGAAGTCAAGCAGCATATTGCCGTCATCACGGGTATCGAACGCGATGAAACGGGTATGGTGCGTTATATCAGTGTTTCCGAGAGCGTGCTGCCTTTCTGCCGTGAGTTGCGTTTTTCTGCGGAGGCATTTGTCGGATATTGGCTGAACAAGGGTTACAAGATCTATCGCAATATGTTGATTGATAACGTGACTTATACGCCCAATCCGTTCTCTCCCGTTGAGGGCGACGAGTCTGCGGATGCGTATATCAACCCTGTGCTGCTGCCGAACCTTGGTGAAAAGGCAAATTATGCGGCGATCGAAGGACAGGTTGAGATTTCCGTATTCGACGGCGATTACACGGAACTCTGCGTTTCGGAACCTGATGGCGCCGTTGAGCGATTCCCGATCGACGGTGAGAGTGTCACTGTTCCGTTGGGCAAGCCCGGCTATTATTCGGCGTATTGTGCGGCGGGCGAGAAGAAGAGTGAGGCGGTTCACTGGTATTCCGCAGACTTACGCATTCGAAGCGAAAAAGAACAGTATGAAGAAGGTGAACCCGTGACGATCGCGGTGGACAATCCGACCGGCGACGAGATTGTTGCGTGGCAGTTCAACCGGACCGAGAACAATCGCGGCTGCGGCGGCATGTGGTTCCAGGAAGCGCCGAAGGGGGAGACCATCACCCTTCCCGCACCCTATGCCAAGGGTATTCTTCGTCTCAGAATTATGGCGAGAAGCAAATACGGCGTCTACAAATCCAACGAGATCACCATTTCTGTCGGTGACCGATAATGCAAAATCGGCGTGACTACTTGCTTATTTGCGCTAATTCTGCTAAAATGTAGAGTGGTCATTCAGAATGGAGGATATTCATGGACATGTATGTCGTTGCATTGGACGCCATGGGCGGCGATAAGGGGCCCGAAGAGGTTGCCGAAGGTGCTGTTCGTGCCGTCAGAAAATATAAGGACGTGAAGGTGCTGCTGGCCGGTGATATCAACCGCCTGAAGCCCGTGGTCGATGCGGCTGCGGATGTTGCCGATCGTCTTGAGATCATTCCCACCACGCAGGTGATCGAAATGGACGAAGCGCCTGCGATCGCGGTTCACCGCAAGACGGACTCTTCGCTGGTTCGTGCCATGCTGGCTGTTCGCGAAAAGCGTGCCGGAGCTGTTGTTTCCGCCGGTTCCACGGGTGCCGTGCTGATGGCGGGTATGACGCGACTGGGACGTATTCGCGGTATCGATCGTGCCGCACTGGCGCCCGTCGTGCCCGGCTCCGAAAGACCCTGGCTGCTGATCGATTCCGGCGCCCATGTTGACTGTCAGCCCCGTTATCTGACGCAGTTCGGCCTCACGGGCCGCGTGTATATGCGCGAGGTCATGGGCGTTGAGAACCCCAAGGTCGGTCTTGCCAACATCGGCGCCGAAGAAGAAAAGGGCAATAAGCTTGCAAAGGAAGCCCATCAGATGATGCGCATGCTGGATGTCTACAATTTTGTCGGCAACTGCGAAGCACGCGATATCCCCACCGGTGCCTGCGATGTCGTCGTCGCGGACGGCTTCTCCGGCAACATTATCCTTAAGTATACCGAGGGTATGGCCAGCGCGATGACCTCCATGCTGAAGAAGAACATGATGAAGTCTCTTCGCACGAAGATCGGCGGCATGCTGAGCAAGCCCGCTTTCAGAGAGTTCAAGAACAGCCTGGATTTCAATGTCTACGGCGGTGCTCCGTTGCTGGGCGTGGACGGTGCGGTCATCAAGGCGCACGGCGCATCCGGCGCACAGGCTATTGAGAATGCTATCCGTCAGGCGCGGACCATGCTGGCAAACGGTGTGGTCGAAAAGATCCGCGCAGGCCTGACCAATCTGGCTATCGAGAACGAAACAGAAGAAAACAATTGATATTCGGAGGAAATTACAATGAATCGCAGTGAAATTTTCGAGATCGTAAAGCGTTATATCCTTGAGCAGCTGCCCATCAAGGCGGAGCGCGTTGTCGAAGAAGCGCGCGTTATCGAAGATCTGGGCGCTGACAGCGCAAACCTGATGATGCTGGTCATGGACCTCGAGTCCGAGTTTGACACCATGGTCGAAGACGATGCACTCAGCGGAATCCATACCGTTGGTGACATTGTCGATTATATCGCCAAGAAGAAGGCTTAAGTTGTGGAAAAGCTGTGTGAACGGCTGGGCTATACGTTCAAAAACGAAACGCTGATGATGACGGCACTCACGCATCCTTCCTACGGAAGCGATCACAGGGTGCCGCATTATCAGCGCCTTGAATTCCTGGGGGACGCCGTACTGGAGCTGGCGGTCAGCCGCTACTTGTTTGACACGCTGCCCGATGTCGACGAAGGTAAGCTCACGCGCATTCGCTCGATCCTCGTTCGCGAGGAGACGCTTGCCCGTGCCGCCAAGCGCATTGACCTTGGACGGTTTATTCGGCTGTCCGTGGGCGAGGAGCGTTCCGGCGGACGTCAGAAGGCGTCGATCCTTGCGGACATCATCGAAGCGCTGCTGGCTGCGGTCTATCTGGACGACGGCTTTGATCGTGCCGTTACCATCGTCGGAGACCTGTTGGGTCCCGAGGTCGCGGCAGCCATCGAAGACAGACCCGACGCCAAATCGGCATTGCAGGAACTGCTTCAGCGCAACGGCGACATGCCGGTCTATGAGCTGCTGAAGACGGAAGGACCGCCCCACGCGCCGAGATTCACTTATTGTGTGCGTGTTCGTGACGAGAAGGTGGGCGAGGGCGTCGGTACCAGCAAGCAATCTGCACAGCAGGCCGCGGCAAAGGATGCACTGAAAAGAATGGGAGCGTTGTCCTGAGTGCGACTGAACAGACTGATAATCCACGGTTTTAAATCCTTTGGCGATCGGGTGGAACTGTCCTTTGATGACGGCATCACCGGCGTTGTGGGTCCCAATGGTTGCGGTAAATCCAACATTGCGGACGCGGTGCGCTGGGTGCTTGGTGAACAGAGCGCGAAAACACTGCGCGGAACCAAGATGGAAGATGTCATCTTCAACGGTACGGAAAAACGCCGCAGACTGGCGTTTTGCGAGGTGACGCTGGTCTTCAACAATGACGACCATGCGCTGCCCATCGATTATGCCGAGGTTTCCGTAACCCGCCGCGTCTACAGAAGCGGTGAGGGCGAATATAAGATAAATGGCGCTGCATGCCGTCTGAGGGACATCCAGGATCTCTTCCGAGATACGGGTGTCGGCAAGGACGGTTATTCGTTGATCGGTCAGGGACGAATTGACGAGATCCTCTCTCAGAAATCGGAAGATCGTCGTCAGGTCTTTGAAGAAGCGGCGGGCATTGTCCGCTACAAGGTCCGCAAGCAGGATGCACAGCGCCGTATGGATCGAACTCGCGATAACCTCGACCGCGTCGAGGATATCCTGTCGGAACTGGAAGATCGTATCGAG
>JAKSPZ010000083.1 GCA_024404395.1 Clostridia bacterium
GTGGCGGGCTTGGTGGTGTTGGCAGCGGTGTCGCCCTTGAAGCCGGGCTCGGTGTCGGTGACTTCCAGCTCAACGAAGTTGGGAGCCTGAACGCTGAAGGGAGCGCCCTTGAAGAAGCGGACGGTAACGTTGGTGGTTTCCTTGACGAAGGGGATGGCGTCCTCAACCTGATCATGGGTCAGCATGAGGTCTTCGTAGGTCTCCAGGTCCATGAAGTGATAGAACTCACCATCGTTGTAGGTGTACTGCATTTCCTTGGTGTCGATGTAAGCACGGGGGAACTTATCGGTGGGGTTGAAGGTACGCTCGAGAACAGCGCCGGTGACGACGTTCTTGATCTTGGTGCGGACGAAAGCCGCGCCCTTGCCGGGCTTAACATGCAGGAAGGAGACGATGGTCCAAACGCCGTTGTCCATTTCGAAGGTTACGCCGTTTCTGAAATCACTTGCATTGATCATGGGGAAATCCTCCTCAAAAGATTTTCAGTATTTGTGTCAGAGCGTGATGAGCTCTTTGGGTGCGGTGACGGGATCGATGAAGCCATCTTCGGTCATGATGATGGTATCTTCAATGCGACAGCCGCCAAGACCGGGGATATATACGCCCGGCTCGACGGTTACGACGTGACCGGGCAGGAGCACGGTCTTGCTGTCGGGACCAAGCCGGATGTTTTCATGGATGAACAGTCCGACGCCGTGGCCGAGGGAGTGGCCGAAGGCACCGGGGTAGCGCGCGTCCAGATATTCGCGGGCGATGCGGTCCACATCACCGGCGACGACACCGGGACGGATGGCGTCCAGCGCCATCTTCTGTGCGGTGAGGACGGAATCGTAGATGGCTTTGAGCTCGGGAGAGAGCTTGCCGAAAGCCACGGTACGGGTCACATCCGCGCAATAACCGTTGATCTTCGCGCCGAAGTCAAAGGTCAGCAGTTCGCCTTCCGCGATGACATGGTCACCGGGAATGGCGTGGGGGAGAGAGCCGTTGACGCCCGCTGCGGCGATGGTATCAAAGGCGATACCGTCGGAACCCAGCATGAGCATCTCATAGTCAAGCATGGCCTTGCACTGCTTTTCGGTCAGACCCGTGTGGAGCTTGTCCAGCAGATTGACGAAAGCCTTGCAGGTGATCTCACATGCCTTGCACATGTCGGCGATCTCACCGGCGTCCTTGAAGTTGCGCATTTCCTCGATGATGTTGCCGAGGGACTTGAAACTTACCTCGCCGACCGCCTTTTTCAGCGCTGCGGCGTTATCGTAAGTCAGTACGTCGGTCTCGATCATCAGGACGCGAACATTGTGCTGCCTGCACAGTTCCGCAACGGCGTCTTCTTCATAAAGATCTCTGCTCGTGCGGATACAGCGGCATTCGGGGGCTTGACGTGTGGCCTGTTCCACATAACGGAAGTCGGTCAGGATGACGTATTCCGATTCGCAGATGAAAACACAGCCTTCACCGGTATAGCCGGTCATATAGCGCATGTTTTCGGGGCGATGAAGCAGAACGGCATCAACGTCGCTGCCGGCGATGGCATTCAGTAAAGCTTTACAGCGATTCACAAATCATACCTCCACCATACATATCATACAGTATAGCACAGTAGTACGATATTTTCCAGTTAAATTTTTCTTTAACAAAAGCCGCGCGCCGATGATCGGCACGCGGGATGAGATCTATTGACGATTTCGACGAAAAACGAGCAGGGCGACGGCAATGAGCAGAAGCAACAGGCTGAGCAGCTGAGACACGCGGAAAGCGCCCCACATCAGGCTGTCGGTGCGCAGCCCTTCCACGAACATCCGCTCAAAGGCGTACATGGCGATATACAGAAGGAAAGCGTTTCCTTTTTCGAAGGTTTTTTTTCGTTCGAGGAGAAGGATGGTCACGCAGATGATAACGCACCACAGGGATTCATAGAAGAAGGTCGCGCAGTGGAAGCGTTCGCCGATCTTTACGGCGATGGGGAAGAATTGAAGGTGGGGATCGGTGATCTCGATGCCGAAAGCCTCTTTATTGAAGAAGTTGCCCCAGCGTCCGATGGCTTGCCCGAGGGCGATGCCGGGGGCCGCGAGGTCGGCGAGGCGCAGGAAGGAGATGTGTTTGATTCGGGCATACAGCGCGCCCGTCAGCAGGGCAGCGATCAGCCCGCCGTAGACCGCGAGACCGCCGCTTCGGATGTCGATCCAGGCGGACAGCGGTGCATGGGCGAAGGTGTCGAGACTGAAGAGGCAATAGTACAGCCGCGCGCCGACAATGGCCGCGGGGACGCACCACAGAACGAGGTCCAGTGCGGTATCGGCAGGGAGCCCCAGCCGTTTCTCTCGTCTTGCGGCGACCGTCAATCCCGCCAGAATGCCCAATACGATGGCGACAGCATAAAGCCTGATCTCGATTCCCGCGATTCGTATGCTCACACCGTCACCTCCCTGTCGGATACTATTCATACACACTATACAGCAAAAGAGGACAATTTTCAATACAACAGCGCACAAGGAGCTACAAGACCGACGCAACACGCTACCAACATCAATCCTTTGTGGAACGCACATCTCGTCTCCCGTTCCTGTGGCTCCCTTTGGTAAAGGGAGCTGTCAGCGAAGCTGACTGAGGGATTGACCAACTTTTTATAGCTTTTCCTTGTCGAGACTATCAATCAAGTTAGTCAATCCCTCCGACTCCACTGACGCGGAGCCACCTCCCTTTACCAACTCCGCCCGTCAATTGCCTTTGGCAATCGTCGGGTACGCCGCTGCGGTACTGCTGCGCAGTGTCCTCGCGGCTAGTCGTCGTTTCACTCCTCCCTCCGATGGGAGGCACAAGAATGACGAAGCTTGTTGTACATATCGCTTCTTCGCGGAACACATAATTGCCACAGTGCGTCTTAGCTATGCAGAACGACGACATACCCTATGAATCCGCACGTTGGCAAGACACGCATAAAATGCGACGGAATCGTACACGACGCTTTCACAATCGTCACAATATCGTTCCTTGCGACAGGGGGAGGGGCATGATATAATAGCGGTGTTTGTGAATGGAGGTCTGTCAAGATGCGCCATAAGATCCGCCTGTCGGCAGTTTTGCTGATCGTGCTGGTAGCTGCCCTGGCATTTGCCATGGGTGCGATCGTAATTGAAGATACCGCCGTTGTTCGGGTGAATGCATCCGAGATCGTCGTTGAAAATCATGGTTAAAGGAGTTGGAACCAAGTTGCGCAGATTTCTTTGCTGCCTGTTGGCAATCTGTCTGGCAGTGCCCGTGATGGGCGCCTTCGCCGAAAATGATCTTTTCTCCGGAGACATTCCGGATCTCGCCGTCACCGAAGCGACCGCTGAGCCTTCCGCCGAGGAGATGGATACCACCTATGTGGAAGCGGACACCGCCTCTGCCACCGACTACCAGACGCTGCAGCGCGGCGATAAGGACTCTGACGGCGGCACGGCATATGTCGTTCTGCTCCAGATGCGCCTGATCGAGCTGGGCTTCCTGTCCGGCACTGCGGACGGTGCTTACGGTGTCGATACCGAGACCGCGGTCAATCAGTTCCAGAAGCTGAACGGTCTGGAGCGCACCGGCATCGCCGATCCCGAGACCCAGCGCCTGATCTTCTCCGATATCTCCGCCATCACCACCCCTGCTCCCGGTCAGACCATCGCACAGGGCAGTGATGTCATGCGTGTGCAGACCAAGCTTGCCGAGTGGGGCTTCCTGTCCGGTCCCGTCGACGGCAAGACCGGCGGCGACACCTCCCGTGCGGTCCGCAAATTCAAGAGCTACGTGATGGACAACAATCTGATCACGCCCACCCCCACGCCCGCACCCACGCCCACTCCGTCGCCCACGCCTACTCCCGATCCCTATGCCATGCCCGTCATCATCGACGTGCCGTTGGCTACGCCTACGCCCGAGCCCACGCCCGAGCCGAATCCCGATGAGCTGATTTCCGACGTGATCGACGAGATGGTCCTGAGCTTTGTTGACGGCGAGTCCGTGTTCCCGGTCTACCGCACCACGGTGCGCAACGGTGACAGAGGCGACGATGTTGCCCGTGTCCAGACCCGTCTGCATCAGTTGAACTACCTGTATTACGAGACCAAGGCAGATGGCGCTTTCGGCGGCAACACCGAGCGCGCGGTCGTCGCTTTCCAGCACAAGATGGGTCTGCCCGAGACGGGCGTTGCCGATGAGGCGACCCAGCGTGCTCTGTTCTCCGCTACCGCGATTCCCACTGCCGAGTATGTCTTCCCCTATAAGATCGGCGTCGATACCGGTGCGCAGCGCGTTTACGTTGCCCGTTGGGACGGCAACTCCTACAGTGAGATCGTCAAGACCATGAAGTGCTCCACCGGTAAGAATGATACCCCGACGCCCAAGGGAACCTATCAGGCCTACGGTCCCGTCGACGGTCAGTGGCATTACTTCAAGGACTTCAACTGCTATGCCCAGTGGGCGTACGGTATCGTCGGCGGTATCCTGTTCCACTCCGTCATCTATAACTCTTCCAAGCAGCTGGTCTCCAGCTCCGTCAGCAATCTGGGTCGCAAAGCCTCACACGGCTGTGTCCGTCTGTCGGTGGAAGATGCCAAGTGGATCTGCGATAACTGCCCCATCGGAACCACCGTCGTCATTTTCTGATTATCTGATAATATAAGTGCGGCACATGCCTATTGCATGTGCCGTGTTTCATGAGGAGCCGATATGCGTTCATTTACCGTGGAGAAGGCGGATGACGGACGCCGCCTTGAGAAGTATCTCATAAAGATCATGCCCACCGTCACCATGGGTCCCCGCCAGAAATATCTCAGGCTGAAGCGGATCAGGGTCAACGGGAAGCCGGGCAAGGCGGAGACGGTGCTGTCTGTGGGCGATCGGGTGGATGTCTACCTGAACGATGAGTGCTTTGAGGCAGCCCCCAAGGCGAAGGATCCCTTCTTTTCGAAGATCACGCCGAAGTTGGACATCGTCTTTGAAAACGAGCATCTCATGATCGTCGACAAGAAGCCGGGACTGGTCTGTCACCCCGACCGAAATGAGAAGGTACATACCCTGCTGACCTACGTGCAGGCGTATCTTTATCAGAAGGATGCCTGGGACGCGTCGGACAAGTCGGCTTTTGCGCCCGCGTTGTGCAACCGCATCGACCGCTTTACGGGCGGACTGGTAATGATCGCCAAGGACGAAGCCTGCATGCACCTGCTGAACGACAACATCCGCGAGCGTTCGCTGGTGAAGAAGTACCTATGCCTCGTGCACGGCAGACCGAGTCCCGCTGCGGGCACGCTGGACAATTTTCTGAAAATGAATACCCGCCGGGTCTCCGTTGTACCGAAGTCGGACCCCGACGGGCATCGCGCCATGACGCGCTATCGTGTATTGGAGACCCATGACGGCCTCAGCCTTGTGGAATGTGAGCTTCTGACGGGGCGCACCCATCAGATCCGCGTTCAGATGGCCAACGCGGGACATCCCCTGCTGGGTGACACCCAGTACGGCGATCCCGGGCGGGACAAGCGCTACGGGCGCACTTATCAGGCGCTGTACGCCTACAGTCTCACCTTTGATTTCGAAGGAGACGCGGGTGTTCTCAGCGACTTGAACGGACGGACCTTCGAAGCGACGGTCGTGCC
>JAKSPZ010000084.1 GCA_024404395.1 Clostridia bacterium
AGTTGGGGATCATGACCAGACCGTCGAACTGATGGGCGATGGCCATGGCTTCGGTGGAGTCGGCGATCAGGTCACGGGTAACCAGAGAGTACTTCATGCCGACATGACCCATGGCGATACCGTCGCAAACAGCGATGGCGGGGAACATGATGGGAGTGCCGCCTGCGGCGCGGATGCCGGCCTTGACTGCATCGGCGACCTTGTCGATGTTCATGTGACCGGGAACGATCTCGTTATGGGAGCTGACAACGCCGATAATGGGACGATTGATCTCTTCTTCGGTGAGGCCCAGAGCGAAGAGCAGGCTGCGGTTCGGAGCGCGCTCTACACCATTCTTAATGTAATCAGACTGCATGGTATATCCTCCTGTTATTTGCGTGAATACCCGCGGCGGACTTCCGACGCGGGTATATGATCAAAAATTAGTTGGAAGCGTTGTCCAGGTTGGAGTCGTTCTTCCACAGCATCTGCTCGCGCAGCTGCTTGCCGATGATCTCCATGGGATGCTTGGCGAGCTGCTCACGCTTGGAGTTGAAGAAGCAGCGGCCGTTCTTGTTCTCGGCAATCCACTTGCCGGCGAAGGTGCCGTCCTGGATGTCGTTCAGAACTGCCTTCATGTTGGCCTTGGTCTGCTCGTAGGGCAGGACACGGGGGCCGGAAACGTACTCGCCGTACTCAGCGGTATCGGAGATGGAGTAGTTCATCGCAGCGACGCCGCCCTTGTTGATCAGGTCGATGATGAGCTTCATCTCATGGATGCACTCGAAGTAAGCATTCTCGGGCTCGTAGCCGGCTTCGACCAGAGTCTCGAAACCGCAGCGCATGAGGTCGACAACGCCGCCGCACAGAACGGCCTGCTCGCCGAAGAGGTCGGTCTCGGTCTCGTCGTGCATGGTGGTCTCCATGATACCCGCGCGGGCGCCGCCGATGCCGGCGATGTAGGCCAGAGCGATGTCATAGGCATGACCGGTAGCATCCTGCTCAACGGCAACCAGGCAGGGAACGCCCTTGCCGGCGACGTACTGGGAGCGGACGGTGTGGCCGGGGCCCTTGGGGGCTGCCATGAAAACGTCAACGTTGGCGGGGGGAACGATCTGCTTATAGCGGATGTTGAAGCCGTGAGCGAAAGCGATGGCTTTGCCTTCGGTCAGGTAGGGCTCGATGTCCTTCTTGTACATATCAGCCTGACGCTCATCGTTGATGAGGATCATGATGATATCGGCAGCCTGAGTGGCTTCGGCGACGGTCATGACGGTGAAACCATCATTCTCGGCAACGGGCCAGGACTTGCCGCCCTTGCGCAGACCGACGATGACGTCGCAACCGGAGTCGCGGAGGTTCAGTGCATGTGCATGGCCCTGAGAGCCGTAGCCAACAACTGCGATCTTCTTACCGTTAAGCTTGTTGAGGTCGCAATCCTTCTCATAGTACATTTTTGCCATAGTCAAACTCTCCTTTTTCTTTGGTCTGTTCGTCGATGGTATACTGACCTCTCTCGAGTGCGACCATGCCGGTACGCACCAGTTCACGGATGCCAAACTCTTCCAACAGGTGCTGAATCGCCTGCGCTTTTGTCTCGTCGCCGATGACGGCGAGGGTCAGCGAAGAGATGGATACGTCGATAATGGAAGCACGGAAAATGTTGGCAATCTGGATGATCTCGTTGCGTGCTTCGCTGTTTTGTGCCAGAACCTTGATGAGCACCAGCTCACGACGGATGGCATGTTCCGGCAGCAGGGTCTTGACGGAATGAACGCAGATCAGCTTGCGGAGCTGGTTGGACAGCAGGCGGGTCTGATCGTCATTGGCCATGACCTCGATGGTGATACGGGAGATCTTCGGGTCGTCGGTAGCGCCGACGGCCAGAGACTCGATGTTGTAGGCTTTGCCCGAGAACAGGCGGGCGACGCGGGAAAGAACGCCCGCTTCGTTGTCGACCAGCACCGCCAGAGTGCGACGGGTGATTTCATTCATGGAAGCGTTCCTCCTTAGTCGATCATGAATTGGGTGATATGGCTGCCGCCGCCGACCATGGGACGAACCATCTCATCCATGTCGATGGCGCAGTCGATGACGTAACCGTGACCGCAGCTCATGGCTTCTTTCAGTGCAACTTCGAAGTCCTCAACGTTGGTGACGCGCTTGCCGCCGAGACCGTAGGCCTCTGCCAGCTTGACGAAGTCGGGCGCGCGATCCAGGGGGGGCTGGGAGTAGTGCTCTTTGTAGATGAGGTGCTGCCACTGACGGACCATGCCGAGGGTGCCGTTGTTGAACAGTACGGTGATGATCGGCAGCTTGTAGTATTGCTCGGTTGCCAGCTCGTTGCAGTTCATGCGGAAGCCGCCGTCGCCGGTGACGTGCAGGACCGTCTTGTCGGGGTTGCCGACCTGAGCGCCGATGGCGGCGCCAAGACCGAAGCCCATGGTGCCGAAACCGCCGGAGGTCAGGAGCTGACCGGGATAGTCAAAGTGGAAGTGCTGGATCGCCCACATCTGATGCTGACCGACGTCGGTGGAGACGATGGTATCCTGAGGCAGGATGCGTGCGATGGTGGAGAGGACCTCGGAGGGGGTCAGATGATCTTTTACTTCATCATATTCCGTCTCGGTCTTGAAGGAGAATACGTAGTTCTTCCACTCGTCATGCTTGATCTCGGGGACGCGCTCATTGAGCAGCTCGAGAACGCGGCGGGCATCGCCGACGATGTGGTGATCGGTCATCACGTTCTTGTTGATCTCGGAACGGTCGATGTCGATCTGAACGATCTTTGCGTTCTGTGCAAAGGAAGAGGGACGCAGTGCCACGCGATCGGAGAAGCGGCAGCCGACGGCGATCAGCAGGTCGCAGGCGTCAACGGCCATGTTGGAGGCCTGAGAGCCGTGCATACCGATCATGCCGGTGGTCAGCTTGTTGCGACCGCGGAAACCGCCGCCGCCCATGAGGGTGATGGCTACGGGTGCGTCGATGCGGTTGGCGAAATCTTCGAACTCCACCGATGCGCGGCTGCGAACGACACCGCCGCCGCAGATGATCAGGGGCTTCGAGGAAGCCTTGATCATGTCGACCAGCTTGTCGATGTCGGCATGGTTGGGTTCGGGTGCTTTGAAGTCGTGAGAGGAGCGCATCATCAGCTTGCCAAGGCGACCGTTGGTGCCGTGCAGCTTGCGATCCAGAGGTTCATAATCGGTCTTTTCCGCGGTGATGTTCTTCGGAATGTCCAGCAGCACGGGGCCGGGACGACCGCTTCTCGCGATGGCAAAAGCCTCACGAACGGTATCTGCCAGTTCATCAACACTGCGAACCAGATAATTGCACTTGGTGATGGGCATGGTGACACCGGTGATGTCGACCTCCTGGAAGGAGTCTTTGCCGATCAGGTCCTGTGCAACGTTGCAGGTGATGCAGACGATGGGAGAGGAATCCATGTACGCGGTGGCGATACCGGTGACCAGATTGGTGGCGCCGGGGCCGGAAGTGGCGAAGCATACGCCGACTTTGCCGGTGGAACGGGCATAACCGTCCGCCGCATGGCAGGCACCCTGCTCGTGCGCGGTCAGGATATGCTTGACGCGACCTTCATTCTGATAGCTGTACAATTCATCATATACATTCAGGATAGTACCGCCCGGATAACCGAAGATGGTATCCACACCCTGCTCCAGAAGACATTCCATCAGGATGCGTGCGCCGGTCATTTGCATGAATGAATCCTCCTTCAGCTTATAAAAAAACCTGTAGTCTGAAAGTTCAGACTGCAGGTTATGCTTCGTTTGTAATCTGCTTCTGTTCTGATTACGCGTTGCATTGCAGGCCATAACTTTCAGCACTATTCTCCAACTTAATAAGTCGTACAAGAATAATGCTAAGTACACCCAGAATGCTGTTGTCAAAAACGCGAGAAATCAGCATTGTTTGAGGCTCCTCAGAAGCATTAACGGTTACCCGTTGTTTGCCGTTGATTATAACACCCGTTTATTTAGATGTCAACGAAAAGTCGTACATTTTTACATGGAATTCGCTTAATGTTCAGCGAATCGCCTCGCTGTCCTCGAATACGGCGACCTCGTTCAGACGTGCACCCACCAGATGCATGACGCCTTCTTCCAGATCGACGCGCTCGACGACGATCTTCAGCGCGGGCACCAGCACTTCACCGAGGGGACCGTTGAAGACGTACACATCGTTGCCGCCGGGCTGCATGACGTCGTTCAGCTTGCCCAGGTCGCGGCCGTCGTCCGTCAGTCCGCGCAGACCGATCAGGTCGCTGAGGAAGGTGGAATCCTCGTCCAGTTCCACGGCGTGCTCACGGTCGACATACAGGAATTCGCCGCGCATGCGTTCCGCAGCATCTCGATCGTTGATGCCTTCCATGTTGAAGAAGACGGCGTCGTCATTGATGCGGTTCACGGTGATGTTGACGGGCACATAGGTCTCGCCGCGCTTCATCAGCACGGTCTCAAGATCCTCGAAACGACCGAGATCGCAGGTGATGGGGCGCAGCTTCAGTTCGCCGCGGACGCCCTGAGGCTTGGTGATCTCGCCGATGATGAAGTAGTTGGTTTTCATTATATTCACACTCCGTTGTTACGATTGTATAGAAAGTAGCTTCTCTTCCCGCTGCATCTCTTTAAGGATACTGAGCTGGATGGGGATCGAGACGGCGAATGCGATGATATCCGCTACCATCTGCGCGCTCTCGATGCCGCCCACACCGAAGAAGTGGGGCAGGATCAAAATGGCGGGCGCGAAGAACAGGCCCGTGCGGGACAGTGCCAGGAAAGTCGCGCGGAAAGCCTTGCCGATGGTCTGCGCCATCATGTTGCTCATGACGACCCAGCAAGCCAGCGGGAAGACGGCACACTGGAAGCGAAGCGCAATTGTGCCGACCTCGATGACCATCGGATCGCCCTTTCTGAAGAGGGCGACAACATTGGGCGCGAAGATGAAGCCCAGTGCGCCGACGACCAACAGGAAGAAGAAGGAGACCTTTACGCAGAAATAGAAAGCTTCGCGGACGCGGGCGTACTTCTTTGCACCGTAATTGAAGCCGCAGACAGGCTGGAAGCCCTGACCGAAGCCGATGAGGCAGGCATAGGCGAACTGCATGATGCGGTTGACGATGGACATGCCCGCGATGACCGCATCGCCGTAACCGCCTGCCGCAAAGTTCAGGCAGATGGTGGCGACGGAGTTGATGCCCTGACGCATGAGGGAGGGAATACCACCGTTGACGATCATGCCGTAGAAAGACTTGGAAGGCTTGAAGTTGCGGGGACGGATCTGAATGGCGCCGCTCTTTTCAACGCCGAAAAACAGCAGGACGAAACCCGCAAACTGACTGATGATGGTGGCCAGTGCGGCGCCGGAGATTCCCATGTTGAAGACAAAGATGAACAGCGGATCCAGTGCGATGTTCAGAACGGCGCCGGAAGTGATGCCGATCATACCGTACATGGCGTTGCTCTGGAAGCGCAGCTGGTTGTTCAGAACCAGCGAGGCGGTCATGTAGGGTGCGCCGATCAGGATATAGCGCAGATAGTCGATGGCATAGGGCAGGATGGTCTCGGTGGAGCCGA
>JAKSPZ010000085.1 GCA_024404395.1 Clostridia bacterium
CATGGCATAGCGGATTATTTTTCCCCAAAGCGGGCCCTCTGTCATGTTCATTTCATAGTTTCGTTTCGCCATTGTATACACCTGCCTTTCCAAGTATTATACAACCTGAATGTTATAATCTCAGGTAAATGGCATGAAATCAGGCGTACCGCGACATGATTTTGCGTATGGCTATTGTACTTGCGGTCATAATGTGTTATAATGATTAAAAAGGATTTGCGGAGGTCAGAAATGCGGGAATCAGGAGAAATGTATCTTGAAACGATTCTGGTACTTACAAAAAACAAAGAGAACGTAAGGGCAAAAGATATAGTTGAACGCATGGGCTTTTCAAAGCCTTCTGTAAGCAGGGCTATGGGCAACCTGAAAAAAGACGGTGATATAGTAGTTGATACCAAAGGCTTTATAACGCTTACGGAAAAGGGTGCTTCTATTGCAAAAAAAATATACGAGCGCCATGAGGTACTCAGCAATCTTCTTATCGGTTTGGGAGTGGATCCGGCTGTGGCAGCAGAAGATGCCTGCAAGATAGAACATGATATCAGCGATACAACGTTTGAGGCTATAAAACAGCATATACACGAAAAGTCCAAACAGTGATTGAAAACACCCGGCTGCAAAACTGGCAGTCGGGTGTTTTATGCAAAACAAGATTCCGGGCTGACCCCGGAATCTTGTTGTATAATATGGATTATTCGTCCTCTTCCTCTTCCTTGACCGCGTTTTCGATGATCTTCTTCGCGTCGCCGGCGGGAACTTCCTCGTACCTCTCAAAGCTCATGGTGAAGGAGCCGCGGGCCTGAGTCATGGAACGCAGGTCGGTGGCATACTTGAACATTTCGCTCTGGGGAGCTTCGGCGGTGACGCGCTGCAGGTCGCCAACCTTATCCATGCCCATGATGCGGCCACGGCGCTTGTTCATGTCGCCGATAACGTCGCCCATGTATGCATCGGGAACGTCAACTTCAACGTGGAAGATGGGCTCCAGCAGGATGGGGGAAGCGGTGTCCAGCTGCTTGAAAGCAAGGCGGGCAGCGGTCTTGAATGCCATTTCAGAGGAGTCGACGGGATGGTAGGAACCGTCGTACAGCTCTGCGGTCAGACCAACAACGGGGAAGCCGGCCAGAACGCCGTGCTTGATGTTGTCGCGGAGGCCCTTTTCAACCGCGGGGATGAAGTTACGCGGTACGGTACCACCGACGACGGAATCTACAAAGTGGAATTCGACGTCTTCGGGATCGGCGTTGGGACGGAACTTGATCTTGACATCACCGAACTGGCCGTGACCACCGGACTGCTTCTTATGGCGGCCCTGGACGTCAACGGGCTTACGGATGGACTCACGATAGGCGATCTGAGGATCACGCAGTTCGCAGTCGGCACCGAACTTCGCCTTCAGCTTGGCTGCGACGACTTCGATATGCATCTCGCCCAGACCGGACAGGACGGACTCGGCGGTCTCTTCGTTCTTGGTGAGCTTGATGGTGGGATCTTCTTCCATCAGCTTGTTCAGACCGGAGAAGATCTTGTCTTCTTCGCCTGCCTTCTTGGCATAGACAGCCTTGGAGATGCAGGGAGCCGGGAAGTCCAGAGCGTCGAAGACGACGGGGTTACCGGCGTCGCACAGGGTGTCACCGGTGGAGACGGACTGCAGCTTAACCAGAGCGCAGATATCGCCGGCGCAGACCTTGGCGGTCTTGTTGAGGGCTTTGCCCTTCATGAAGTTGATGGTGCCGGGCTTCTCGGTCTTCTCGGCATTGGCATTGTAGATGGTCATGTCGGAAGTGAGGGAACCGGAGGTGACCTTCATCAGAGACAGCTTGCCGAAGAAGGGGTCAGCCATGGTCTTGAAGACGCGGGCGGAGAAGGGCTGGTCATCAGCACAGACGCGCTCGACGGCATCGCCGGTCTTGGGGTTCTTGCCGGTGATGGTCTCGCCTGCGGGAGAGGGCATGAGGTTGACAATCTGGTCCAGCAGCTTCTTGATGCCGACGCGGGTCAGTGCGGAGCAGCAGAATACGGGAACAACGGTACCGTCCTTGATACCCTTGCTCAGACCCATCAGCATATCCTCATCGGACAGCTCGAAGGTCTCGAGGTACTGCATCATCAGGTCATCATCGGCGCCTGCGGCAGCTTCGGTGATGGCTTCACGGCAAGCATCGACCTCGTCCTGAACGGAAGCGGGGATGTCGGCCTCTTTGAAAGTCTTGCCTTCGCCGATGAATGCCTTGTTCTCAAGAACAGAAGCGACGCCGACGAACTTGCCGCCTTCGATGATCGGAACCTGCAGAGGTGCGATGTGGCTGCCGTACTTTTCCTTCAGGGTCGCGAGGGCCTTGTCGAAGTTGGCATTTTCGCGGTCCATCTGGTTCATAACGATAAAGCGGGAACGCTGTGCCTTGTCGCACAGAGCCCATGCCTTTTCGGCGCCGACGCTCAGGCCGTTGACTGCATTGACAACGATCAGGGCGCCTTCGGTAACGGCCATGGGGCCGACCTGCTCACCGGCGAAATCGAAGTAGCCGGGAACGTCGATCACGTTGATCTTGGTCTCATTCCACTCCAGGGGCGCGATGCCGGCCTGCAGAGAAATGCTGCGGCGGGTTTCTTCGGAATCATAGTCGGTGGTGGTGTTGCCGTCTTCAACGCGACCCTGACGATCGATCGCGCCTGCGGTGAACAACATCGCCTCAGTCAGCGTGGTCTTACCTTCGCTGCCGTGACCGACGATACAAAGGTTGCGAATATTCTTCGCCTGATAATCTTTCATGAGAAATCCCCCTGTTCAAATATTTCCTGCGTAATCAATCCTCACACAGGTCGGTTTTGGACGTCATACGCCTACCAAACCATAGTACTGTTATTTTAACAGAAAACAGTCGGTTTGAAAAGCCCTAAAATGCAGGAAATACAAATTTTGCAGGGAATATTATTGTATAAATTTGAAACGGAGGATGCGCTTGAAACTCAGAGCCTTCATATTATGCCTGTGCCTGATGCTGTTGTCTTCCGGTTTCGCCTATGAATCCCGCGAAGCGCTGCGTGCTGCCTATTCACAGGTATCGGATGTATCACGGGAATCGCCTTATCTCAAGCAGCCCGATCCCGTACCGCCCTGCGACGTCGGCGCGCTGACCGAGCAGGCTTTGGATGACGCGCTGAATTACCTCAACTTTATCCGCAGCGTGGCGGGACTCGAGCCCGTCCACCGTAGCATACTGGCCGATCTCCGCTGTCAGCACGGCGCTGTTCTTCTCGCCGCCAATGACCGCGTGGAACACGACGCGCCGAAGCCGGAAGGGCTTTCGGACGACTTTTACCTCACCGCCCACGAGGCGACCCTGACCTCCAACATCGCCCGCTTCAACTGGATGCGCCCCACCATCCTCCGCGAGTCCATCGCGTTTTATGTCCGTGATGACGGCGACAACAACCTCTCCACCCTCGGGCATCGCCGCTGGGTGCTGAATCCGTTGATGACAGAGACGGGGTTCGGTCTTGCCAACAGTTTGTCTGGCATGAGTTACACCGCCATGTACGCCCACGATATGGGCAATGCGAACTGCGACTGGGAGACCGTCTGCTGGCCCGCTCCCGGCGCATTTCCCGTGGAGTTCATGCAGAGCGACCTCGCATGGTCCGTTACCGTCAATCCCGAACTGTACACGGTTTCAGACCTGTCCGTGATCCTGACCTGCGAGCTCCGTGACGGAACGACCCTGACCTACACCTTCCCCGCCGAGAAGGATTATCTCACCGTGAACACCGATGCCTATGGCGCGGGTCCCTGCATCATCTTTCGTCCCGATCCCGAATCCGTTCGGGTCTATGAGCAGAATCAAGTCTGGACCGTTGAGATACGCGGTCTGACGGATGCGAACGGCTCCCCCGCACCGCTGGTCTACAGTGTGGAAATGACCTCCCTCTTCCCCCAGCCCGTCGTCAATCTGGAGCTGGCGGAAACAGAGCTGTCCCTCAAAGTCGGCGAGACCGCCTTGCTGAATTGTGCCGTCATCCCCGCTTATGCCGACGATCCTTCCGTCGAATACACTTCGGATGATGCATCTGTTGCCGTAGTCGACATCGACGGCAATGTCACCGCAGTCGCCCCCGGCACCTGCACTATCATCGTCAAAAGCACCAACGATATCACCGATCGCTGTACCCTCACCGTGACCGAGTAAGAGGACCATCATGTATTACGATCCGTACGACCGCCCAAAAAGGCGCCGCTCCGGCTGCCTCGGCTGGCTTCTCAAAACGCTGTTCAAACTGATCGCGCTGCTGCTCGTGCTTACAATACTGGCAGCGGGCGTTCTGTATATTGCCCCCATCTCGCTTTTGCAGGTCGAACCCGATGCGGACGTGTCCCCTGCTGCCGATCTGCCCGATTCGCCGTTGAACCTGCTGATCCTCGGTGTGGATACACTGAACAACGGACTGCAGCGCTCCGACACCATGATGATCGCTTCCGTCGGCGGGAACAACCTTGTTCTTTCCTCTTTACAGCGCGATGTCCTGGTCGATCTTGAAGGTCACGGTTCCTGCAAACTCAACGCGGCCTATGCTTTCGGCGGCGCACCCATGGCTATGCGCGCCGTCAACCAGACCTACCGCACCAACGTTGTCCGATACATCGTCGTCGATTTCACCGTACTGGTCAGGATCGTGGACGCCATCGGCGGCATCGACATCGACATCACCGAAGCGGAGATGCAGCAAATCAATCTGAACGTCGTCGCTTCCTATCCCATCTTCGGTCCCCTCGGCTACACCGCACAGCCGCTGACCACCTGGGGCGAGAAGACCCATCTGGACGGACTGCAGGCGCTGGGCTATGCCCGCATCCGAAAGATCGACTCCGATTTCATGCGCACGAGCCGTCAGCGCAGGGTCATTACCGCCATCGTCGGCAAGCTGAAAGCCAACCTGTTCAACCCGCTGGTGATCATCCCCACCGCCAAGACTGTGATGGAAGGCATCGACACCGACCTGAACTTCGTGGAACTGGTCATGGTTGCCGAAAAGGTCCTGTCCGCCAAAGAGATCACCCAGCTGCGTCTGCCCGTGGACGGCAGCTTCTCCGACAACGGTTCTTCCCTCAAGATCACGGATTATGACGCCAGCGCCCGCGCCTTCCGTCAGGCCGTCTATCAATAACCAAAAGGTGTATCATGAAAAACTCCGTCATTACCTACGCTTTCAAGAAATCCATTCCCGTCCTGCTGGGCTATATCTTTCTCGGCATCGCTTTCGGCATCACCGCTCAGAGCGCGGGCTTCCGCATTCCTTGGATCATCCTCACCAGTGTGATCATCTACGCAGGCTCCATGCAATTTGCACTGGTGCCGCTGATGGTCTCCTCCGCTTCGCTTCCCATCGTTGCGCTGACGACGCTGATGGTCAACAGCCGTCACCTCTTCTACGGCATCTCCTTCATCGACGATTTTGCGCAGATGGGCAAGCGCCGTCCCTACATGATCTTTTCCCTGACCGACGAGACCTTCGCCACGCTGACCTCCTGCAAAAACGAGCCCATCGCC
>JAKSPZ010000086.1 GCA_024404395.1 Clostridia bacterium
CAGCCAGTTGCTCGATGTCCTCAGGCAAACCATCACGGTCTGCCGTGTGGGCAGTGACCACATGAAAAGAACGGCTCAACCCACGATGGGTCACGGGGATGCCCGACAGCTCGGGGATGGCGATGGAAGAGGAAATGCCCGGGGTGAGGTCGTAGGCGATGCCTGCTTCACGCAGTGCCATGATCTCCTCGCCGCCCCGTCCGAAGACGAAGGGGTCGCCGCCCTTGAGGCGCACCACGCGGTTCCCCGCCTGCGCCTTTATGACGAGGGTCTCGGAGATCGCGGTCTGCGCCGCGGAATGATGTCCGCTGCGCTTGCCCATATAGATGCGCTCCGCTGTCGCGGGGGCTTCTCCGAGGAGCCGCTCGTCGATAAGATCGTCATAAACGAGCACATCGCAATTGCGGATCAGCTGCAGACCGCGAAGGGTGATCAGTTCATAATCTCCGCAGCCCGCGCCGACAATGTGTACAAAACCCTTAGTTTTCATTGGAATGCTCCGTCAAACACAATAATAAATAGTGCCGTCTTCCGTCTCGGCACGTTTCACCGAAACATTGAAGACTTCGTTCAGGATGCCGCTGTCGTAGACCGCGTCAGGCGTGCCCATGAGGCGCATCCTGCCGTGGTCGAACACCGCCAGTGTGTCCGCGGTACGCAGTGCCTGCGACAGCTCGTGCAGCACCATGACCACGGTATGCCCGTCATCCGCCAGCCGCCGTGCCATTCGCATGACTTCCAGCTGATGTCCGGCGTCCAGATAGGTGGTCGGCTCATCCATAAAAATGGTCTCCGTCTGCTGCGCCAGCACCATGGCCAGATAGACTTTCTGACGCTGACCGCCGCTGAGCTTCGTCATGGAACGATGGCGCAGCTCGTAGGCATCCGCCGCCTTCAGCGCTTCTTCCGCAATCCTGTAATCCTCATCGCGGTAGCGGCGGGGATAGTTCAGATAGGGAAAACGCCCGTGCATGACCATCTTCATGACGGAGATGGCGGGGATGCTGTCGCTCTGGGAGAGGTATGCCATCTTCTGCGCACGCTCCCTGACCGACATGGTCTGTATGTCCTGACCATCGATCAGGATCGTTCCCTTTTTAGACGGCTGAAGTCCCAAAATGGTTCGCATCAGCGTGGTCTTGCCGCAGCCGTTGGGACCGAGGAAGACCGTGACCTTGCCCTCGGGAAGGGTCATATCCACATCCGACAGAACGGGTTCGCTTTCGCTGAAACCCACCGAAAGATTTCTGATCTCGATCATCGATGTCCTCCCTTTCTGCGCCACAGCAGCCACACGAAGAAAGGACCGCCCAGCAGGGACATAACGATACCTACGGGCAATTCATAGGGTGCGAACAGGGTGCGGGAAAGGGTATCGCAGACGGTCAGCACCGTTGCACCGCCCAGCATAGACGCGGGCAGCAGGCAGCTGCTCTCCTCTCCTACCAGCCTTCGCATGATGTGCGGGATGATCAGGCCTACAAAGCCCAGCAGTCCCGCGAAGCTTACCGCGGCGCCTGCCAGCAGGGACGCCAGCGCCAGCAGCAGAATGCGCATCTTTTTTGCGGGCAGACCGAGGCTCGTTGCGCGGTCGGTGCCCAGCATCAGCAGATCCAGCTCGTTCCGAAGCAGCCAGACCAGCACGATACCGATCACGATGGGCCAGACCGCCACTTTCAGTCGATTCATGCCGATGCCCGAAAAGCCGCCGATCCGGAAATCGGAATAGCCCGTCAGTGCGTCGGGAACGAAGGTCACAACCGCGTCGATACCGGCACTGAAGACCGTGGAGATCGCCATGCCCGCCAGCACCAGCGTCATTCGGCTGGCGCCCGTCTTTTCGGCGATGGTCATGACCAGCATGGTTCCGAGGAATGCGCCGATCAGCGCTGCCACAGGCACCAGCTTCAGGTTGCCGGGCGCGATCGCCGCACAGAGGGCGACCATCAGACCCGCGCCCGAATTGACGCCGATGGTGCCGGGCGCCGCCAGCGGATTGGCCAGCACGGTCTGTATGACCACGCCCGCCGTCGCCAAAGCACTGCCCGCCAGCAGGCAGGCGCACAGGCGCGGCAGTCGGACGTAGAGCAATATCAGTTTTGAGGTGTTCCCCACCGTTTCGCCGAACAGCGCTTTGCGCAGGTCCACCGCCTCCGCGCCGCAGCACAGACAGGCCAGCGAACCCAGTACCAGCAGCAGTGCGGTGAGGAGAAGGACCTTAGTCCTGCGGGTAGAGTATTTCTGCGAGTTGTTCATAAGCCATTCCCCAGAGTGCATTGGGCTTCACGTTGTACAGGCGCTGATCCACCATGTAGACGCGCCCCTCCGCCACGGCAGTCAGGCTGCTCCATGCGGGGTTGTCGGAAAGGGAAGCTTCAAAGTTCTGACGGGCATCGGTGGTATCCGTACCCTGCAGGACCACGAAGATATAATCGGGATCCTGAACGATGATGGTCTCGATGCTCAGGTTCTCCAACAGAGAGGTCTCGCTGTCGGCAATGTTCGTGCAGCCGAGGTCTGTGAGCATGTTGCCCAGCACGGTGTCGGCACTGCTCTTTACCTTGACGGTGGAGCCGGTGGCACGTACATAGAGAAAGCTCGGCGCCTCATCCGTCTCGGGGACGGACGCGATGCAGTTCTCGATCTGCGCCTGCACGTCCAGACCCGCGGACTGATACAGATCGCGGCGACCCGTCAGCTGCGTGCAGACGTCCAGCATCTCAAGATAATCCTCGAAGCAGTCGACCTCGAAATAGACCACGGGAATGCCCGCGCTTTCGAAGAGCTCCAGCATTTCAACGTCGGCCGTGGTGTTGACGCTGGCCAGCACCAGATCGGGGGCAGCCGTCAGCAGCGCTTCCGCGTTGGGTTCTTTCACTGCGCCAAGATTGGCGACCACGTCGGGATCCAAATCGTTATCAAACTGAGTCCAGGCGTCATTTGCCGCCGCGACCAGCGTATCTTTTCCGCCGGCAACACACCACACATCCGCAAAGCTGCCGATCATCGCCGCTACGCGGGTGGGATTGGTCTCGAGGGTCAGCTCGCGACCGAGGGCATCCGTATAGGTGATCGTGTCGGCAAAGCCAGCCGCAGTGAAGATCAGAAGTGCCACCAGCAATACAATCAGAGTCTTTTTCATCATAGACCTCCAGTTTAATATATGTTGATTATAATATGTTTCACCTCTTTTTTCAAGCAAAAACCCCTCCTTGCGGAGGGGTTTAACGTTTTGGCATCAGTCGGCATACATGCCCATGCCGAAGTGGTACCACTTGAGGTATTCGGGGGTGATGACGGTGCATCCGGGGACGGTCTTCTTGATGACCTCATCCAGCTTTTCGACACGGGGCAGCCAGTACTCTTTGGGATGGCTGAGGTCCATGTGATGGGGAATGATGACCTTCACATTGCCCACCGCTGCCATGGCTGCCAGCTCCTCGGGCGTGTGACCGGTGTACTGCATGAAAACGATATCAGGCTGCTCGCGGCGGATGATGGCCTGCTGCGCGGTGGTGGCATCGCTGCCCCAGAACATGATCTTCATGCCGGACGCGGTGGTGATCAGATAATTGCGATACTCCAGGTTGCCGATGAAATTGCACTCGCGCTTGTCCTCGGTGTCGTTCCACACGCGGGTGTTCAGCGCCTCGGTCAGCTTGGAGATGGTGGTCTTCTGGCTGCGATGGCGGGCAAAGAGCGCCTTGACCTTCACGGGACCGAAGTCCTGCTCGAGGTCGGGGGTCATGGGATAGACGCTGGCGGGATTGCAGTCCAAAGCACGGATCAGCGCGGGTGCCAGCAGCTCGCCGCAGAGCAGGGGGCAATCCTGCTGCTTCTGCAGCACTTCAAGATCGGTGGTGTGATCCCAATGTCCGTGGGACAGGAGGATCAGGTCGGTCTTCTCAATGACTTCAGCGCCATAGGGCACTGCCTTGGAAGCACCGATGCAGGGATCGATAACGATGTGGAAATCGCCGACCTTCACCTCAAAGCAGGCGATGGTCAGCCAACGGCAGGATACCTCGGGGACGATACGATATTCATTGGTAAGATTCATGTTTTAGCGCTCCTTTCGTGCTGCACGCATGGCAAGCTGGAACATAACGGCGATCACAACGGCGATGCCGCAATAGATGAACAGGATGCCCTTGTAGCTGCCCGTCATATCATAACCCAGATTGACAATGGGCGCGCCGAGGGCAAGACCGATCTGACCGATGGAGATTGTGATGCCCAGCAGCTTATCGAAGTCCACATTGCCGAACAGTTCCTCCGTCAGCAGGGGCAGCAGCACCGTCTCCATGGGAAGGGCAAGGGAAGAGATGACACCGTAGCACATGGTCATCACGCGGCCGATCGCGGAATTGGTGAGGGTGGCCAGCATGTAGAGGGCGATGACGGCGCCGACGTTGCAGATCAGAACGGAAGCGCGGGTGCTCAGCTTATCATTGGCAATGCCCATGCCCAGCTTCAGTACCGCCAGAGCGATGGAGTGGACACTGGCAACGATGGCGATGTAGGCGGCGTCGATGCCGACGTCACGCATCTGGGCATAGCCGATGCTGGTGGTCGCCTGAAGGGTGATGCAGGCGAGTGCAACGGACGCCATCGCAATGTAGAAATAGGGCTTGCGGATGGCTTCTCTGAAGGTAATGCCCTTCCAGTCGCCCTTGGGATTCTTCTTTTTCTTGGTGTACTTCACGTCGCCGACGCCTTCCACCTTCTCCTTGAAGAACACCGCGACCAGGATCAGAACGACGACCAGGATGGCGACGATCAGCTTATAAGCATTGCGATAGCCGAAGAGGTTGCCTTCCTCATAGATGATGGGGGAAACGATCTGCGTCGCCACCGCGGAACCCAGTCCGTTGGCGCACAGGACCGCACCCATCAGTGTACCGACGCGGTCTGCGGGGGCATAGCGGTGGACGATACTGCCGACCATGGTGGTGGTGCACCATGCCAGACCGACACCCAGCAGAATGCTGCCGATGTAGAAGCCGATGATGTTGGTGGAAGTGGCATAGAGGACCATGCAGAGGATGAGGCTCGTAACGCCCATCATCATCAGCTTCTTGTTGCCAAAGCGCATGACCATGACGCCGAAGAACATGTTGACGATGGCGGACGATGCATAGCGGAAAGTATCCTGCAGCGAGAACAGACTGCGCGGGATCTGCAGCGCCTCGGTGATGGCAGACAGATAGAGGCCGCGGTTGGAACTGCAAAAGCCCAGCGCCACGAAGATGACGATGAAGCAGAGAATGATATTAAGCCAGATGCGAGTACTACTCTTCATAACTATCTCCTCCTATATTGTGATTCTATCACAAATACAGTCTGTTCGCAAACAATGATTTGCGTTGAAAAGCGTTGATACTACATACTTTCAACGCAAATCGCATTCTGTTGTTGCTGTTTGTATGCGCACTTTTTCGTTAATTATCCACCAATCTGAAGGCTTCGCTTCATGCCCAGCACATAGTAGCTGATTGTCAGCGTTCGGCTCTCCGTGGGGGCCTTTGTGA
>JAKSPZ010000087.1 GCA_024404395.1 Clostridia bacterium
GATGCTGATCGAAAACGTGGCGGTGGACTTCATCGCCATCACCTATATGAAGGACGGCATCTGGGGCATCGGTCTTGCCACGGGTATCGGCTACAATGTGGCGGCGCTGATCATGCTGGCGAACTTCTTCCGCAAGCGCTCCGCCTTCCGCTTCTCCCCGAAGCACGTCAAGCCCACCGTTCTCTTCTCGGTGGTGAAACTGGGAACGCCCAACCTGACCCGTCAGGGCTGCCGACTGATCGCGCCGCTGACCATCAACCGCATGATCCTTGCGGTGGGCGGCAGTGCGGCCATGGCAGCCATGTCCGTTCTGAACACCCTCCTGGCCATCTGTACATCGCCCGGCAACGGCGTATCCCGCAGCGTGGACCTGCTGGCGCAGATCTATCACAGCGAGCAGGATCGACCTGCCCTGCGCAGGATCGCCACGGAGGCGATGCGGCTGCTGATCCTGATGAGCGCGCCCTTCATTGTCGGCGTCTTGATCTTCGCCAAGCCGCTGGCGTCCTTCTACATTCATGGCGATCCCGTGGCGCTGAAGTATACGGTGATCGCGATGATCTGCCTGAGCTTTACCATCCTGCCCAACGCCGCCAACTTCACCGTGATGGATTACCTGCGCGGCTGCAGGCAGCTCCTGCCCACCCATCTGTACACCTTCTCCCACATGCTGCTGTGGAAGCTCATCGCGACTTTCACCCTGACCCGACTTTTCGGTGTGACGGGCGTGTTCGTGGCGATCCCCGTGGCGGAATTTCTCACGATCGGCGTTTATGTCCTGCTGACGTTAATGCTGAAGCGCAACGGCACGCCCATGGACCGCGTACTGCTCCTGCCCAAGGACTTCGGACACGCCGCCGAGGATACCCTCGCTTTCACCGTTACCACCGTGGAAGAGGCGGTCCAAGGCTCCGAGAAGATCGGCGCGTTCTGCAAAGCGCGGGGCGTGGATGAACGGCGCACCCTCTATGCCGCCCTCTGCTCCGAGGAACTGCTGGCCAACGTGGTGACCCACGGCTTCACCAAGGATCACAAGGCGCACAGCTGCGACGTCCGCGTGATGAAGGAGGGGGAGGATGTGGTCCTCCGCATCCGCGACGACTGCCGCTACTTCAACCTGAAGGAGCGCTATGAAGCCATCACCGCCAGCACCGTTGATGTCACTTCCCACATCGGCATCCGCATGGTCTACGCCATGGCCAAGGACATCCGCTACGTCAACCTGCTGGACACCAACACCCTCATCATTCGGATATAAGACCATAAAACAAGCCTCATACGCATCTGCGTATGAGGCTGTTTTTTTATGCGTCAGTTCAGATAGGACGCCAGACGCTTGGCTACGTTCTCTTCCAGATTGCGGAAGAAGAACTGGTAATCATAGAGGTGGTAGACACCGTCGGGAACGATCTTGCCGGGATACTGAGTGTCGTCGATCCCGGGGACTTTCAGGGTGCCGCGGACGGTATCCAGATAGGCGCCGCAGAACTGCGGGATCTCCTTGGTGACGGTGCCGCTGCGGTCGGTGAAGCAGGCGCCGAGGTTCAGGGAAGCATCTGCGGGCGTGGCGCTTTTTCATTTGTTTGCTTCGGATTCGTTGTACTTGAGCACCATTCGGACTTCGTTGCAGCCGTCGACGTAGCGGTAGGTCAGCTCGTTCATCATCTTCTTCGTCATGAAGATGCCGAGACCGCCCACATGCCGCTCATCGGCGCTCAGCGTGACGTCGGGCTCGGGGATGTTCAGCGGGTCGAAGGGGATGCCGTTGTCCCGGAGGATGACGGTCACCTGCTCGGCGTCGGCGTCGCAGATGATCTCCGCCCAGGAGGCGTTGCTGTGATGGACGACATTGGAATACATCTCGTCCAGACCGATGTTGATCTTGCTGACGGCCTTCATGGGCACGCCCGCCTCTTCCATTCGGGATTCAACGTAGGTCTGTACTTCCTTGATGGACTCCTGAGAGGGATAGACGCGCAGACCTTCACGCTCCAGCAGGCGGTTCAGACGCAGGGTCAGCATGGTGGAGTCGTCAAACTGGGGCGCGACGCCGACGAACCGCGCCACGTCTTCGGAAACGGCGTTCACGAGGGCGGTGGGGGTCTTCTCGGCGGCGGTGAGGGCGGCCTTCAGGCGCTCCACACCGTACATCTCTTCCAGCGGATTGTTGGCCTCGGGGATGCCGTCCGTGTAGACGAACAGCATGTCGCCGGGCTGCAGCTTCAGGACCTCGTCGCGATAATGGGCGCCGTCGATGCCGCCGAGGACGAGACCGTGCTTGGTGGTGATCTCCTCAAGGGTTCCGTCGGCACGGCAGATGATGGGGTTCTCGTGACCTGCGTTGGCGGTGATGATCTCGCCCGAGGTCAGGTCGAGGACGCCCAGCCACACGGTGACGAACATCTCCTCGAGGTTCTTGTCGCACAGCAGATGGTTGACCTCTGCCAGTACGTGGGCGGGACTCTTGCCGGTGGAACCGATGGAATCCAGCAGCAATTTGGCGATCATCATGTACAGCGCGGCAGGGACGCCCTTGCCCGAAACGTCGGCAATAAGCAGGGCGAGGTGGGTGGGATCCACATAGAAATAGTTGAAGAAGTCGCCGCCCACTTCCTTCGCGGGCACGATGCTGGTGGCCAGATCGAAGGGCACATCCCGATCCTTGACGAATTCTTCCACCTCAGGCAGGCTGTGCATCTGAATGGCGCGGGCGGTGTTCAGCTCGGTCTCGATGCGGCTGTTCTCCTGACTGATGTTCGCCTGTCGCTGGACCATGTAATGGCCGCGGCCGGCGATCTCCGCGCAGACGCCGGAGATGATGGCGAAGAGCATCCATTTCGGCAGGAACGTGTGCTGCATGATCCGCCGGGCATAGTCGACGGTGGCGTGAGAAACGCCGATGCTGACGATGTTGAGATCGGCGGGAGTGAAGCCCGTCAGTGCGCCGAGATAGGTGGAGGTGGAGAAGACCACGGTGGATACCGCTGCAACGGTAATGGTCAGTTCGGCGGAATAATAGCGCGTACTGAAGACCACCGGCAGCAGGATGGCGAGGGTGACATTATAGCCCAGACCGCAGTCGATACGGGCCTGTCCGATCAGCAGACCGAGCAGAAGGATATACTTCAGCCACGGCTTGGCGAACTTGTATCGATAGCTGATGATACAGGGGATCAGGTGCCAGGCCAGTGCGGCAGTGCAGCTGGTGTATACGGTCTTCGGATTTTCGACGAATACGCCCACCGCGGTCAGGATCATGCAAAGGATCAGGAAGACGGAGCAGCAGAACATGACGATGGCAGTGAGCCGATTGGCGTGGACCTCGTTCTGCCAGAGGACTTCCGCGGTGGCGGGATCGTGTTTTTCGGGAACCAGCAGGCGTTTCAGTTTGAACTGAGCCAAATCAGGCATCTCCCTTCGGGCTTACTTGATGGTCAGGACGTCGGTAAAGCCGGTGATGTCGAACACCTCGCGGATGCTGTCGTTCACATGGCAGACTTCCATGGAACCCTGTTCGTTCATCATTTTCTGGGCGCTGAGCAGGACGCGGAGACCTGCGGAAGAGATGTACTCCAGCTTGGTGAAGTCCATCACCAGATGCTCGATGCCGTCGATGGAGGCGGTCAGTTCGGACTCAAGATCGGGGGCGGTGACCGTGTCCAGACGTCCGGTCAGTGCGATCTCCAGCGTTTTGTTGATGATTTTCTTTTCGATGATCATGGCTTTTTCCTCCGTTTATCAGAAAGTGAGAGAGTCGACGGTGTTCAGCAGGATCGCCAGCTGCGCAGCGCAGTGGGCGATGAGCGCCTTGCCCGCTTCCGAATCGGGATCGCGGCGGATGGTGCGGCGCATGAGGCGGGTATAGCCGATGACGCGGGCCTTGTCCAGAATGTGGTTGTAGGCGGCTTCGTCTTCGACGTTGAAGTAATACTTCATGATCCGATGGAGCAGCTCGCGGCAGGCGGCGTAGGGCAGACCCATGAAGTCGATGAACTCGGGGGGCGTGGGCTCGTGGAAGCCCTGATAGGCGAGGAAGATGGAGGCGAACTCGAACACGGGATGACCCTGGCACAGGGTGTCCATGTCGATGAGCAGGGACTCGCCGTTCTGCAGCATCACGTTCTTGGCGTGATAATCGCCGTGCATCATGTGATGGTCTTCGGGGATGGCGTCGATGAGGGCGTAGAGCTTCTCATACTGATCGGCGGGGAGATAATCCTTCAGGAACTTCGCCCAGCCCAGGGTGACCGCCTTCTGATCGGGCATGTCTTCGGGCTTGACTACCGTGCCGTGGATGATCTTCAGCAGATCCACCAGGCGATGGGCGCATTCGTCCAGCCACTCGGGCTCCTTGTTGAGCTTCTGGGCAAAGACTTCCGCGTTCAGCAGCTCAAAGACGGTGCCGTAGCTGTCGCCCACGCGGACCACATCGTAGGGGATGGCGGTGGGCACGCCCAGCACGAAGGCTTTGCGTGCCAGTTCACGCTCGCGCTGAATATCGGGCAGGGAATCGGGATTGTGATAGACCTTGAGGATGGTGTCGCGGTCCCAGCGATAGACGGTGCCGTTGGCGCCCTTGCCGATGATCTCGCAGCCGTCCACGGAAAGCTTTCTGTAGGCCTTGGTCACGGGGAGCATCTCGGTGAAGCCCGTCATCTCGAGGATCTCATAGACCTCTGCGGAGACGTTCACCACCGTCAGACCCGGATGAGCCTTCAGCAGGCGCAGAACGATGCGCAGACCTGCGCTGGAAATGTATTCCAGTTCGTCCATGTCCAGAACGATCGAAGTGAAGGTCTCGGCTTCGCAGATCTGCTGTACCTCGGCTTCGGTCTCCGCGGCGTTGGCGGAATCGATGCGGCCGGCAAGGAACAGGGTGAGCTTGTCGTCGGTAAGCGTATGCTTCATGGTGCGCCTCCTTATCAGGTATCGGGTTCGGTCAGTTTCGAGTGATAGGCTTCCACATCTTTGAATATGTAGTCGACCAGTGCGACGAATTCTTTGTAGACGGGGTAATCCGCCAGCTCCCGCAGGCTGTGGGCGATGGTGCGGTAGTACCATGCCTGCATGGCGGGATCCTTCTGGTTGCACACCTGCCAGACCTCGTGCCCGATCTTGCTGTACTCACGGGCGCAGGAGCGGATGTTGGAGAGCTTGTCGCCCATCCACATCATCTTGACGCTGATGTCGTGGGTGTGCTCCAGCATGATGAGGGTCTCCTCCTTGCGGAGCTGCCACGTCTGGGCGGCGGGCTGATCGGGGCGCTTGTTCTCCGTTTCCGTCATGACCAGCAGGGCCACGCGGCGACCGAAGCGCTCCTCGATCTCGTCAAGGGTGGTATCGGTGTCCTCTACCGTATCGTGGAGCACGGCGGCGGCCAGCGTATCAAGGTCGTTGGTCATGGTGCCTACGATGGCGGCCACCTCCATGGGATGGAGGATGTAGGGCTCGTGATGGATTTTTCGCGTCTGCCCCGCGTGCCGCTCCACGGCGAAGCGGACGGCTTCTTCAAA
>JAKSPZ010000088.1 GCA_024404395.1 Clostridia bacterium
GTTCATGGTCGCGCCCTGACCGCGGACAGCGGTGTACATCTCGTCCATGTAGGGAATGTAGACAACGCCGATGACCAGCTCGCCTTCATATTCGTAGCCGATAGAAACGGCATAGAAGGCGTGACCGCGCATGAAGGACTGGGTGCCGTCGATGGGGTCGACGATCCAGCGACCCTTGCAGTCGGTATCGCCGCCGCCCTCTTCGCCGAAGAAACCATCCTCGCGAACTCTGCCGTGATGTACGAGCATTTCGCCGGCCTTGCGGGCGACCGCTTCGGCGGCTTTCAGGCGTGAAGTGAAATCCATAGAGATTATCCTCCGTTTTGCTAACGTTGAAAGTGTGGGTCAAGCATGGTATAATTATAGCACATTGAAAATGACGGTGGTGTTATAACTGTATGAAACTCGTATCATGGAGCGTAAACGGTCTGCGCGCGCGCGTGAAGAAAGGCTTCGAGGAGAGTATGCTGTCTCTGGATGCCGATGCGATCTGTCTGCAGGAGATCAAGCTGCAGAAGGGTCAGGCGGATATTCAACTGCCGGGCTACGAAGGCTACTTCAATTTTGCAGATCGCAAGGGCTATTCCGGTACGGCGATCTACACCCGCGTGCCGCCGATCAGCGTGGTCAACGGCATCGGCATCGACGAGCACGACCATGAGGGACGAGTTATTACCGCGGAGTATGAGACGTTCTACCTCGTCTGCTGCTACACGCCCAATGCACAGGATCAGCTGAAGCGTCTCGAGTATCGCATGGCTTGGGAAGATGCCTTCAGGAATTATCTCATCGAGCTCGGGAAAAAGAAGCCCGTTGTGCTTTGCGGAGATCTGAACGTCGCCCACTGCGAAATAGACCTTGCCAATCCCAAGACCAATCATTTCAATCCCGGCTTTTCCGATGAAGAGCGCGGGAAGTTCTCCGAACTGCTGGCTTCAGGCTTTACGGACACCTTCCGCATGCTCCATCCCGATACGGTCAAGTATTCCTGGTGGTCTTATCGTTTCAACTCCCGCGCGCGGAATGTGGGCTGGCGCATCGACTACTTTGTCGTTTCCAAGGCGGCGGAGGCGCGGGTGAAGGCCTCGGAGATCCACAACGAGATCGAGGGCAGCGACCATTGTCCCGTGTCGCTGGTGATCGACTGAATTCAGGGAACTGCAATCGCAAAGGCGTCGTCTAATCCTTGTCTGAAAGATAAGGAGTGATTACGTTGGAAAAGTTTATCCCCCGTGAGAAGCTGGGCAAGAAAGCCCGCAAACAGCTGGACAACGAAAAGCGTACGACCTGGGAACATTCACCCGCCACGAGGAGAATCGAAAGCAAGAAACTGTATAATCGAAACCGGAAATCTCATGATCGCTTCGACGGCGGTTATGGGGTTTCTTGCGTATAGGTCACCCGAAAGTGACAGCTTTTTTGATGAAGATACTTGAAAATGTTTTTATAATACCGTACAATATGATAGGGTGAGTAATTATGAAACAAATTAAGGTACGCTCCGCAGTGCCGATCTATCTCGCAGCTGTCGTTTGGCTGCTGATCGGATTGATCGCGCCCAAGTGGCTGCTGTCTCTGGGAACACTGGCGGTCACGGCGATCCTGTCCGCCGCCGTCTATGTGGCAGGCTCTTTTGTCTTCAAAGGCAAGACGGTCGAAGTGCGAGAAAAGGCCGACTCCGGCGACGCCAATGTCAACAAGCAGATCGAGGACGGTCGCCGTACACTGGATCAGATCGCGGAAGCCAACCGCAATCTGCCCGATCCCACCATCACCGCGCAGCTGGACCGCATGGAAAAGGCGGGCAATGCCATCTTCGATGTGCTGGAGAAGCATCCCGAACGGGCTTTCGATGTCCGACGCTTCATGAATTACTATCTGCCCACGGCACAGAAGATCCTCGCGGAATATGTGGTGCTGGCGCAGTCGCCCACGGGCGGTGAGAACATGGCGAAGGCAAAGCGGTCCGTGGAGAACAGCCTCGGCATGATCGCAAGCGCTTTTGAAAAACAGCTCGACAGCCTGTATCAGGATAAGACCTACGAGCTGGATGCGGAGATCTCCGTATTTGAAACGGTCATGAAGACCGATGGAATGACTACTGACAACAACGCCGCCGGTATGCAGGCGGGACGATAATTATTTGGAGGGAAATACCATGAGCGAAATCAAACTGACCCTTGCCCCCACTCAGCCCGAACCTGTTGCCGAGCCCGAATCCGCGGTCGCCGCAGCCGTTGCCCCCGCACCTGAGATCACCAAGACCGAAGACGTCGCCGTGGATACCAAGGTCACCGCAGACGTTGCCATTGCTCAGCAGTTCACCGAAGAAGAGCAGAAGATGATCACCGATTTCTCCCAGCAGATCGATATCTGCGATACCAATCTGGTGTTCACCTACGGCGCACAGGCTCAGCAGAACATCTCCCAGTTCTCCGATTCCGCCCTCAAGAGCGTTCAGACCAGAGATCTGGCCGAAGTCGGCGACATGATGTCCAACCTGGTCGTCGAGCTGAAGGGCTTCGACGTTGACGAAGGTGAGCGCGGCGGTCTGTTCGGTCTCTTCAAGCGCGGCGGCAACAACATCACCGCCATGAAGGCCCGTTATGACAAGGCCGAGGTCAATGTTCAGAAGATCGTTGAAGCACTGGAAAAGCATCAGATCCAGCTGCTGAAGGACATCGCACTGCTCGATCGCCTGTACGATCAGAACATGAGCTACTTCAAAGAGCTCTCCATGTACATTGCTGCAGGTAAGCTGCGCCTCGAGGCGTTCCGTGCCACTACTCTGGCCGAGGCTTATGAGAAGGCCGAGAAGACCAAGCTGCCCGAGGATGCTCAGGCTGCCAAGGATCTGGCAGAGCGCGCCAACCGCTTTGAGAAGAAGCTGTTCGATCTGGAGCTGACCCGCAACATCTCCATCCAGATGGCACCTCAGATCCGACTGATCCAGTCCAGCAACCAGCTGATGGCCGAAAAGATCCAGACCTCTCTGGTCAACACCATTCCCCTGTGGAAGAGCCAGATGGTCCTTGCCCTCGGTCTGGCCCATACTCAGGAAGCCATGCAGACCCAGCGCGAAGTAACCAACTTCACCAACGATCTGCTCCGCAAGAACGCCGAGAAGCTGCACATGGCAACGGTCGAGACCGCCAAGGAAGGCGAGCGCGGCATCGTCGATATCGAGACGCTGCGTGAGACCAACAAGATGCTCATCAGCTCCATGGACGAAGTCATGACCATCCAGCAGCAGGGTCGCGAGAAGCGCCGCAATGCAGAGGCAGAGCTGGTGCAGATCGAGGACGAACTGCGCAAGAAGATCCTCGAGATCAGATAATCACGGAGGCATACCTGTATGAAAACTTTGGCAAAGCGCAGCACAGCTACGGTCGTGCTTGTGATTTGCATTTTCGGCAGCATCTTTGGCTTCGGCGGCAACTATCTCCGCACGGAGGCAAGGAATGTGATGCACCTGTTCCAGCAGGGCGATGAGGCCTTTGAGGACATTCGCGTCAGCATGGATCAGTATCTTGACGACAGTGCGATCTACGCCGTCGGCATGGCGGAGGAACTGCGCCGTTATACCGCGATGGACAATGCCAATGCCGCAAGAGCCATCGAGCTTTCCAAGCTCATCGGCGACGGCAACGATCTGAACGCCCGCTATGAAGCGTGGGCGGAGCTGAATCTGCTGGCGGAATCCATGTACACGGAGATCCACGCCGCATTCCCCGGCGATCATCCCGCCGAGACCAAGGTGTTCGACGATTACTACGTCAACTATAACGGCGAACGCTCCAAGATCGGCTATGATCCCTATCACAGCAGTGCGGAAGCGTTCAACCGCGAACTCTCCGGTTTCCCCGCAGGGCTGGTGGGACATGTGGTCGGCGTGGATGAAATGAACCAGTTCTGAAGATGAGGGTATAACAGTGAAAAAGAGAATTATGATGCTGGTGCTGGCCCTGATGCTCGCGGTCTGCGCGTTCGCGGATGTGGTACAGCCCATTGACGATTTCTATTACCTCGACGAGGCAGAGGTGCTCAGCGAGCCTACCGAGGGCGAGATCTTCTTCGCCAACGAGCGCCTGCGTGAGGCTTGCGGTGCGGAGATTGTGGTCGTTGCCATCGATACCGTCGGCAAGACGAAGATCGACGACTATTGCTATCAGCTGCTGGAATCCTGGGGAATCGGTGGCGATGATACTCTCGGCCTTGTGCTCCTCATGGCCATCGGCGATGACGATTACTACTGCATGCCCGGTACGCGCATGGGTACACTCATCGATACCGCAACCATTTCCAACCTGCTGGATTCCGAGCTGGAACCCTACTTCGCCGACAAGAAGTATGACGAAGGTGTCGTCGCTTTCTTCGAGGCGATCTACGCAAAGGTCGCTGCCGCGCTGAAGGCGAATGTCAATGTCGCCGACGCCAAGGCAGACTATCAGGCGTTTGTGGGAGAGAATACTCAGACCACGGTTCCCGCGACCACTGGCGGCAAGCCGAGCACCAAGGCAGCCGGAACGCAGCAGCCTGTGGCTAACAGAAATCCCGCACCCGCACCCGGCGGCGCGAAGGATGATGATGACGACGACTTTATTTACGTGCTGATCGGCCTGCTGATCGTTGTCCTGATTCCCGTTATCATTGTGCGCAGCATCGTTCGTTCCGTGAGACGTCGCTATTACGGCGGATACTATGTCGGACCCCGTCCGTTTTTCTTCCATCATCACCACCATCACATGGCTCCGCCGCCCCACATGCATCATGGTCCCGGCGGCCCCGGTTCTCGTCTCGGCGGTCCCGGATTTGGCGGACGTCCCACCGGTGGTGGATTCAGTGGTAGCAGCCGTCCCACCGGCGGCGGATTCGGCGGCAGCAGCCGTCCTACCGGCGGTGGATTCGGTGGCAGCAGTCGCTCCTCCGGCGGTTTCGGCGGATTCAGCGGCGGCAGTCGTTCTTCCGGCGGCTTTGGCGGTGCTTCCCGCGGCGGCGGCTCCCGCAGCGGCGGATTCTCCCGCGGCGGCGGTGCCGGCAGAGGCGGAAGACACTGATAAACAAAAGAGGTTGTCTCGTTCAGAGACAACCTCTTTTTTATGCGGTTCAGACGATGTACTTCAAAGGGAAACACTTACGTGTAACCCTTCGGAGAGGGAACGTCAGAATCAGGGAGATGATGAAGACGATCAGTGCATAAACAGGCGTGCCGCGCATAAGACCATGGGGGCGGATGATGTCCAGCACATTGAACACGAGGACATGCAGGCAGTATACGCCCAACGTGCAGTCGCCGAGATGATCGATGATCCGAGAAAGGGCGTCGCAGGCAAGCGGCGGCACTTTTGTGATCAGGACGCACAGGCAGACGGCAACGGCGATGCGCTGACAGCCGCTGTAGTCAAAACCTGCGGGTGCGGGATCGATGATCGAGAGCGCGGCACAGAGGACGATGAGCCCGAGAAGTGTGGGCGCGCTGTTCTTCAGCGAAGCCTTCTTTTGTG
>JAKSPZ010000089.1 GCA_024404395.1 Clostridia bacterium
GGATGGGCCTTCAGGATGGTCTCGATCTCATCGAGGCTCAGGGTGAGACCCGTGGGCGCGTTGGGATTGGCGATGACCACGTTGTGCCCGGGGGTCAGATAATCGTTGATATCAACGGAGAAATCCGCCTTCAGGGGCTTGCGGTCGGGCACGGTATCCAGCAGCGCGGCGAACACGGGGTAGAAGCCGTAGCTGATCTCGGGCATGGTCAGCGGCTTGTCGCCGTAGGCCATGTAGAAAAAGGCGAGGATCTCGTCGGAACCGTTGCCGCAAATGACATTCTCGCGGCTCAGTCCGTAGTGCTCCGCGATGGCGAGGGTGATCTCCGTGTTGTCGGGATCGCTGTACAGCTGCATGCGGTCCACTTCACCCACGCAGGCCTTCACGCCGGGACAGGGCGGGAAGGGGGATTCATTGGTATTCAGTTTGATGAGCGTCACGCCCTTGGGCTGCTCGCCGGGCACATAGGGGGCGAGGGTCTTCAGGCGGTCGCGGATAAAACGGCTCACGGGCGGTCCTCCTCAAAGCGGCTCTCGATGCTGCGGGCATGGGCCTCCAGACCCTCCCGACGGGCAAAGCGCGCCACGTCTCCGCAGACGGCCTTCAGGGCGTCGCGGGAATAGTACAGATAGCTGCTCTTCTTGACGAAATCGTCCACCGACAGGGGACTGGAGAAGCGGGCGGTGCCGCTGGTGGGCAGGGTGTGGTTGGGTCCGCCCAGATAATCGCCCAGCGCTTCGGGGACGTTCCGTCCCATGAAGACGGAACCCGCGTTCTCGATGGTGTCCAGCAGGGCGAAGGGATCTTCCACGCAGAGTTCCAGATGCTCGGGGGCGATGATGTTGGAGACCTTCACGGCTTCGGTCAGATCGTCGCAGAGAATGATCTTGCCGTTGGTGTCGATGCTCTCGCGGGCGATGTCGGCGCGGGGCAGCAGGGGGATCTGCCGCTCCAGCTCCTCGGCGGTCTCCTTGGCGAGGCGCTCGGACGTGGTGACCAGAACGGCGGTGGCGAGGCGGTCGTGTTCCGCCTGAGACAGCATGTCCGCGGCGACGCAGCGGGCGGAGCAGCCCTCATCCGCGAGGACGAGGATCTCGCTGGGACCCGCGATCATATCGGTGGCTACCATGCCGAAGACCTGCCGCGTCGCTGCGGCGACGAAGAGGTGGCCCGGACCCACGACCTTATCCACCGCGGGAACGGTCTCGGTGCCGTAGGCGAGGGCGGCGACGGCCTGAGCGCCGCCGGTCTTGAAGATGCGGTCGACTCCCGCCACATGGGCGGCGGCGAGAATGGCATCGGGGATGGAACCGTCGGCGGCGGGCGGGGTCACCATGCACAGCGTCTTGACCCCCGCGATCTTGGCGGGAATGGCGTCCATGAGCACGGTGCTGGGATAGCTTGCGGTGCCGCCGGGCACGTACAGACCCACGCGGGCGATGGGCAGATAGCGCTGACCCATCATGGTGCCGCCTTTGCCCGTGATCATGAAGTTCTCATGGAGCTGATGGCGATGGAACTCGCGGATGTTGGCGGCGGCCAACTGCAGGGTGGACTTGAAGGCGTCGTCGGTGCGTTCCCACGCGGCGTCGATCTCTGCCTTGGTGACTTCCAGTGCGGTCAGTTCGGCGTGATCGAACTTCTTGGCGTAGTCCAGCAGGGCGGCGTCGCCCCGGGCGCGGACATCGGCGATGATACCATCCACGATGGCGTCCACATTCTTCTCGTTTCGAATGTCGCGGCAGAGGATCTGATCGGGGGTGATCTCCGCCATGCGATACTGCTTGATCATGCGCGTTCTCCTTCCGCGGCGGCTTTCAGCGCCTTCAGCATGGCGTTGACTTCGTCTTCCTTAAAGGTATAGCTGGTCTTGTTGGCGATGAAGCGGGCGGAGATGGGGAAGATCTCCGTCAGTACCGCCAGATTGTTCTCTTTCAGCGTCTTGCCGCTCTCGACGATATCGACGATGACGTCGGACAGCCCGAGGATGGGCGCCAGCTCGATGCTGCCGTTGAGCTTGATGATCTCGATCTCGCGGCCGATGCCCGCGTAGTAGCGCTTGGCGATGTTGGCAAACTTGGTGGCGACGCGCAGGGAGCGGTCGGGATCCTCGCGGAAGTCGGCCTTGCCCGCCACACTCTTGCGGCAGCGTCCGGCGCCCAGCTCCAGCAGCTCACACACCCCCGCGCCGCTCTCCAGCAGGGTGTCCTCGCCCACGATGCCCACATCGGCGGCACCGTGCTGAACATAGATGGCGACGTCGCTGGGCTTCACCAGAAAATAGCGGACCTGCGCGTCCGTGCTTTCGAAGACCCGCTTGCGGCTCTCGTCGAAGGCCTCGTGGCAGTCATAGCCCGCCTCGGCCAGAACTTTGTAGACCTTGTCACCCAAACGTCCCTTGGGCAGTGCGATATTCAGCATGAGCGCACCTCTTTTCCGTCAAAGCGCAGGACTTCCGCGCCGTTTGCGTCGGCGGGAACGGCAGTCGCCACCTTCACGCGGCGACCGCTGTCGGTCAGGGAACGGACCGCCGCCAGCAGGTCGGCGGGGGCGGCATCGGCGTCGGCGATGAGGATCACATCCGCGCCGTCGTTCTCATTGTCGCGGGGGAGGCGTTTCAGATCGTCCAGATACAGGGCGAAGCCCATGGCGGGGAGATCCCGTCCCAGCTTCTTCATGAGACCGTCGTACCGACCGCCGGACAGCACGGCGTTGGGCACGCCGTTGACATAGCCGTTCATCAGCAGACCGTCGTAGTATTCCATGTCGCCCTTCAGGGTGAAATCGGGCTTGAGGTTGAAGTCGCTGCCCACGGCGCGGACGGTGGCCTCCAGCTCATCGAGGGCGGCGGACATCCGACCGTTCAGGCAGAGCCCGCGGGCCTTGGCGAAGGTCTCGTCGGCGGTGCCGGACAGGGAGCACAGCTCGCTCAGCACGTTCAGTCCCACGGCGCCGATGCCCGCGGCACGGGCGGCGTCTTCCACACCGTGGGGACTCTTGGCGGCGAGGGCTTCGATGACCTTGGTCCGATCCGCCACGGAGAGACCCAGCGCGTCGAACAGACCGAGGATGAAGCCCATGTGTCCCACCCGCAGCACGGAGGCGGGACCGATGGCGGACAGCGTCTCCGCGGCGAGGTACAGGACCTCCGCCTGTGCGTAGGCGGACGTGAAGCCGATGGATTCCAGACCCATCTGGCTGATCTCGCGGATGGTGCCCGAGGCGCGATCCTCACGGAACACGTTTTCGATGTAATAGGCCTTGGCGGGACCGTTGTCCAGGCGGATGTTCTTGGCGATGGACAGCGTCACGTCGGGCTTCAGCGCCAGCAGCCGTCCGTCGGGGGCGGTGAAGCTGACGATGTGCTCGTCGGTGAGGAAATTCTTATACTGAAGGTAAAGACCGTATTCTTCAAAATAGCCGATCTGATACTTGCGGAAGCCGAACTGCTCATACAGTCCCCGCAGTGCCAGGGTGGCCCGTTCGCCGGCCGGCAGATTGGGCTGTCGGTTCATGGTCACGGGATCATCTCCTTTTAGTGTGGTAGCGTGTTAGCTTAATAAAGCGATTATAGCATATTTCTTCTTAAAATGATAGTCCTTTGATGTGCTTTCAGGAGGGCAAACAGTGTAAATATTTGTTATGATTTTTTGACATCAAATGGCGAAATGCAAAGATTGGGAAAAGTTGAAAAAAGGTGTTGACAATCGAACGGGAATGTGTATAATATCTATTGTTGCCGACGCGATGGAGTCAACACCTGACAACGCAGTCGATCAGATTGGCTGGCGTAGCTCAATTGGCAGAGCAGCTGATTTGTAATCAGCAGGTTGCGGGTTCGAGTCCCATCGCCAGCTCCAACCAGGGATGGGCAACATATTGTGGGTAGGTTCCCGAGTGGCCAAAGGGAGCAGACTGTAAATCTGCCGTCAGTGACTTCGATGGTTCGAATCCATCCCTGCCCACCACACAATATGCGGGAATGGCGGAATTGGCAGACGCGCTAGATTCAGGTTCTAGTGATCATTACGATTCGTGCAGGTTCAAGTCCTGTTTCCCGCACCAAAGCACTCAACGAAAGTTGAGTGCTTTTACTTTTGTTTTTTGACGCCCGGGACATCGGTATTTCTTGACGAAGGCTTGCTTGCAGACTATAATATCGACTGTAGGGACCTTTTCGGAAAATATCATCGGAAGCCGACAAAAATGAAATGAGAAGAGAGGGAAATGTATGATCTCCTGCACTGAATTCATTCCGGCATACAGTGAATTGTTTACCTATCTCGACGACCACTACGGCAGAAAAGAAGTCGAGCGCTTCTGGGCCTACCTGTTCGAGCCCACCGGAGACGGCATCCCGCTGATCAACTTTGCAAAAAAGATGGGTCTGCGCGGCTGTTGGGAGTATTGGAAGGGCACCCTGACGGAAGAAGCCGCCGATTGCACGAAGTATATGAACGAGAAGGAAGGCTGGATCTTCAGCGAGATGCACTACTGTCCCTCCAAGGGCAGACTGCTGGAGCTGGAGAAGGAGATCGGCCTGAAGCCCTATTATGATTACTGCGGCCATTGCGATTACTATCGCGCCTCTCTGGAAAAGGTCGGTCTGACCTGGACCAGAAACCATCTCCACGTGGACAGAGCCAGCTGCGAGAGCCTCATCATCGATCCGACCAAGTTCAAAGGCATGGTCGTCCCCGACGAGAACATGGAGATCCTGGACATCAAGCCCTCCGAGCACGAGTATTTCCACAGAGATTTCCACAGCAGCCTGAATATGGGCATCGATTTCCTTGCCAGGGAGCACGGCGAAGAAGCCCTTCGCGATTTCCTGCGCATCTACACCGCCCACGTGTATTTCCCGGTTCTGGAGAAGGACGGTGTCACGGGCATGGATGCCATTGAAAGACAGATCCGCAAGACCTACACCCTGGAGCACGCAGAGGATGCGGTGGAGATCAATAACGACGGCACCGGCCTTACCGTGAAGATCGGCTACTGCCCCGCGGTCAGGCACCTGCACGATACCGGACGCGTCGTTTCCGACTGGTTCGGCCTGTCGACGGAAGAAGTCATGGCCACCCTGGCAGCCCGCGAAGGCCTGAAGTTCACCATGGTCTCCTACGACGCAGCCACCGGCGCCGCAGAATACCGTTTCGAAAAGTAAAAGAGATAAGCAAAGCACCCAACGAAAGTTGGGTGCTTTTACTTTGTCTTTTGGCACATGGACACCGTTTGCAATCTTCCGCCCTTCAATTGAATGCCGCAAAGAGATGTCGTCCATGCTCAGGACGTGAGCTGACAGCACAAAAGGAGAGGCTCCGAAGCGGAGCCTCTCCTTTTATTTGAGCTTTTCGCACAACGGCAACAGTTCTTCCAACTTGGCGACAATGCGCTTCTGTTATGCGAGGGGGATATGAATCAGAATC
>JAKSPZ010000009.1 GCA_024404395.1 Clostridia bacterium
CTCCGGCTCGGCGAGGTCGCCCAGGTAGCTCTCGGAGGGAGCGCTGATCTGTACTAAGGGAATAGGAGCCCTCGGCAAACTTCACCGACTCCTCTGGGTAGCCTATTGCTTTCACGCTAGCTTTGGCTTCTATATCGGCCGTGCAGGGGCTGAAGGTGACGTAAGTATTTTTCAGTATGCTATAGTCTATTTCACCCTCTGCCAGTTCTGGCAACGAAAGGTCTATGTTACCAGAAAGTTTTGGCCCCACATAAGTTTCTAAACCTATGGACGACTGGAAGATGCGTGACGCCCAACTATTGGTCTTAATACTATTGTCAAACTTTATGCCGGTCTGCACAAAGCCGTTGAAGGTCAGTTGTGAGTCGCCGGGCTGAATCAGATTCGTGTCGTCGTCGCCGTAACCGCTTGTAATGTTACTCGAAGCATTGCAGTTCAGCCAGTTTCCCGTACGGTCGCTGATGATGACAAGTTGCTTGGCCTTGAAGTTTACCGAAGGCAGCGTACTCTTGACACCTACGCTTCCCCCTATGCGGAAGAAGGTTCTCGGCAGGACATTAGTTTCAAACAGAGGCAGACACGCGGGGAACTTGATAGCCCCCACCCAGTCGGGAAGTAGACTGAACTCCGGCTCCCATGTGCCGCTTATCGTGCCGCTGAAGCCGGCCTGTGCCGTGAGATCCTCATCCATTCCCAATTTGACGAAGACATGGTCCATAGTGATGTCGTAAGTCACCTGGATGCCCACTCTCACGCCATAGTCGATAGTTATGGCCAGGTTGGAATTCTCCGTCTGTTCATATTCGCGCGTCAGGGTCCCTTCAAGATTCAGCAGGTTGAAAGAGGCGCTGCCGGCATCGCCTGCGATTTTGTCCAAACCGGCCATACGCCGCACGGGTTGGCCGTGCTCAGCGGCCGTGATGTATTCCGTTGTAATGAAGCGGTTGAAGATGTCACCCAGATTGTACAGCTCCTCGCCGTCGAACTGATGGCAGGTATAGAGATCGCCCCAGGGGGTGACGGCCATGTATTCGGTGCCCGAACCGCAGCCGGAGATGCGCTTGTACAGGCAGGGACCCGCGGTCAGGTCGATCATATAGTGATAGAAGGTGATGGGATGACCCTCGCGGCTGCGGCGAAGCATGTCCTTTGCGAGGATCTCATACTGTTCCTTCACGATCTCGATGTCTTCGGGCGTCAGGGCGGCGGGATCGTCCGCGGCGCAGACCACGGGCTCCATGCTCAGCTCGGTGAAGCCGAGATCCGCCATGTGGAAGACGTCGTTGGTGAAATCGGGATTGGCGTGGGTGAACGTGCCGCGCATGTAGTAGCCCTTGCCGCCGCGGGCCTTGACCAGCTTCTGGAAGCGAGGGACGATACGATCGTAGCTGCCGTTGCCCGCGTAGTCCACGCGCACGGCGTCGTTGATCTCCTTGCGTCCGTCCAGACTGAGGACGACGTTGCTCATCTCGCGGTTGCAGAAGTCGATGACGTCGTCGTCGATGAGCATGCCGTTGGTGGTCAGGGTGAAGCGGAAGTTCTTGTTGTGTTCCTTCTCCACGCTGCGGGCGTAGGCCACCAGATCTTTGACCACCTGCCAGTTCAGCAGGGGCTCGCCGCCGAAGAAGTCCACCTCAAGGTTGTGGCGCTTGCCGGAGTTCTCGATGAGGAAATCCAGCGCACGCTTGCCCACCTCGAAGGACATCAGCGCACGCTCACCGTGATACTTGCCCTGACTGGCGAAGCAGTAGGGGCAGTTCAGGTTGCAGCTGTGGGCGACGTGGAGGCACAGCGCCTTGATGACATTGCCGGAACGGGCCTTCAGGGTGCCCGCCATATCGGCGTAGGTATCGGGCGTGAACAGCTTGCCCTGTGCTTTCAGGGCGGCAACGTCGCCGATGCAGAGACGGATCTCCTCCTCGGTCACGTCGGGGCGGTCGCCGTACTTCGCCATCATGGCGGCGACGATGGCGTCCTCATCCGCGTTCTCGAACATGGCGATGATGTCGTAAGCCACCTCGTCCACGGCATGGACGGAGCCGGAGCAGGTATCGAGAACGATGTTGTAGCCGTTCAGCTTATACTGATGTACCATATTATCTCCTATCAATGAAAAAGCCGCCTTTGTTCAGGCGGCTTGTTTCATTGCCGTAATTACTTGTTGCTGTTTTCGCAGCTCTGGTTGGCTACGCCGCAGCTGGTCTTGCAGGCAGACTGGCAGGAAGTCTGGCATTCGCCGCAACCGCCGTTCTTGGCGCTTTCGCAGATGTTGCGAGTTTCAAGCGTAACGATTCTTTCCATGGTATTCTCTCCAATCTATGGTAATGATTGTACATAAAAAAGTATAGCACAGCAAGAGCCGATTCGTCAAGGCGTGAATTATTTCTTCACAATCATTTCGACTCAATCGATCATGCTTTCCGCCGCGGCGAGGATGCCTTCGCAGAAGGTGGGATGGGGATGGATGACCGACGCCAGATCCTTCACCGTCAGCTTCTTCTGGACGGCAAGGGTCAGTTCGCCGATGATGTCCGTGGCGCGGGGGTAGACCAGCTGCGCGCCCAGCAGAACGCCCGTGGCGCTGTCCGCCACCAGCTTCACATAGCCGTTCTCACCGCCTTCGATGACGCACTTGCCGTTGGCGCCCGTGACGCATTTGCCCACAGTCACCGCGTAGCCCGCTTCCTTCGCCTGCGCCTCGGTCAGACCCACCGACGCGATCTCGGGGGAGGTGTAGACGCAGCTGGGGACCACGCTCATGTCCATATGCGGCGTCTTGCCGCTGAGGAAGGCGGCGATGTTCCGTCCCTGCGCCTCAGCCACATGGGCGAGCTGGATGTTCCGCGCCTTGGCGTCGCCGATGACATAGAGGTGAGGGAGGGAGGTCCTGCCCAGCTCGTCCGCCACGATGGCGCCGCGCTCCATATCGGGGCAATAGTTATCGGAGAAGATGCCCGCCACGCAGGCACGACGACCCGTGCAGACCAGCACGCCCATGGCGGTGACGCTCTGTTCCGCACCGTTCTTGTCCTTGAAGGTGACGATCTTGCCTTCGCCGCCGTCGGCGATGCCGCTGACCATGGCCTTGGTGTTGACAGCGATGCCCCGCTTCTTCATGATGACGGTGAGGCGCTGGGCGATCTCCGCGTCCATGGGCGGCAGGAGGCGATCCATGGCTTCGAGGATGGTGACCTTGCAGCCCAGCGCCGCGTATACGCCCGCGATCTCCACGCCGATGACGCCGCCGCCGATGATGATCATGCTGGCGAGGGTCTTGCCGTTGCCCTCCAGCACCTCATTGCTGGAAAAGACGCCGGGCAGGTCGATGCCGGGGATGGGGGGCTTTGCGGGGACGGAGCCTGCGGCGATGAGGATGTCCTTGGCTTCGTAGGTCTCGTTGTTGCACAGGACCTTGCCTTCGCCCACCACTTGCGCCGTGCCGTTGATCACGGTGACGCCGCTTGATTTCATCAGCATCTCCACGCCGCTGCGGAGGGTGGCGACTACGTTGTTCTTTCTGCGGTGGATGGCGGGCACGCGGTAGCTGAGCTTGTCCGCGTGGAGACCCGACTCGTCCGCGTTGTTCATCTCGGACCAGATCTCCGCCGTGTGGATCATGGCCTTGGTGGGGATGCAGCCTCGATTGAGGCAGGTGCCGCCCAGCTCTGCTTTCTCGAACAGAATGACCTTCAGTCCTTCTTTTGCCGCTGCGGCTGCCGCGTTGTAACCGCCGGGACCGCCGCCGATGATTGCGAGATCGTATTTCATGGTGCACCTCCGTTGTTGAGCAAGTCAATAATAGGCTTCCAATGCCATCATAGCATAAACCGCCGCGGTTCGCAATCGCATTGAATGGGATTTTGAGTTTGTCAAAGTTGCGAAGGCGGCGGGTTTGTGGTATGATATAGTCGTATAGGAATGCATATCGGAGGGGAAAAGGACATGATGGAATATCGCAAGCTGCCCCACGGCGATGAGAACATCGGCGTGCTGGGCATCGGCATGGGCTGCCTTGAGAATACGCCCGATGACGAGATCGTCGCCATCGTGACCAAGGCCATCGAGCACGGCGTCAACTACTTCGATATGTGTGCCGGCGGCGCCAACGTGTACAAGCCCTTCGGCGAAGCCATCAAGCCCTGCCGTGACAAGGTCTATTTTCCCATCCATTTCGGCGCTGTCTACAACGAAAAAGGCGCCTACGGCTGGACCCGCGACGCGGATAAGATCAAAGCGACCTTCGATTGGGAAATGAAGACGCTGGACACCGACTACGCCGACTTCGGCTTCCTCCACTGCGTGGATCAGATCGAGGACTACGAGGAACTGAAGGCGTCGGGCATCGTGGACTTCATGCGCGGACTGAAGGATCAGGGCGTCCTCAGACATCTGGGCTTCAGCTCCCACACCGTGCCCGTGGCGGAACGTCTGCTGGACGACGGCTTCGGCGACATGATCCTCTTTTCCATCAACGCCGCATACGATTTGGCGCAGGATTCCGACGAACTGGGCGGCGGCACCGTTTCCCAGCGCGCGGCGTTCTTCAACCGCTGCCGCAGAGACGGCGTGGGCATCTCCGTGATGAAGCCCTTCCACGGCGGCAAGCTGCTGGACGCGGCGCAGTCCCCCTTCCACACCGCACTCACTGCCACCCAGTGCCTGCAGTACGTCATCGATCGTCCCGGCGTGATGACCGCGGTACCCGGAGTGAAGACCCTCGAGGACCTGAACGGCATTCTCAAATACATCGACGCCACGCCCGAGGAGCGGGATTATTCCGCCATCGCGGGCTTCAGTGCCGACAAGGTCATGGGGCATTGCGTCTACTGCGGACACTGCAAGCCCTGTCCCATGGAGATCAACATCGATCTGGTCAACAAGTATTACGATCTCTCCCGCATTGGCGACCGACTGGCGGCGGACCACTACCGCAAGCTGTCCGTCAACGCCGACGCCTGCGTGGGCTGCGGTCACTGCGACGAGCGCTGTCCCTTCAAGGTGAAGCAGAGCGCGCGGATGACCGAGATCGCCGACTGGTTCAAGGAGAACATGTAATGGCATTCAATTCCCGAGAAGCGATCGAAGCCGCCATCCGCGAGGGCAACCTCGAGGCGCTGGAGGAAAAGGCCTATCAGTGCTACGGCGGCGGTGCGTTTTACCCCTGCGACTGGGCTGCCGCGGAGGAATGTTTCCTTCGGCTGATGCAGTCCGACGGCGCCGACGACCGAAAGGGCATCTGGGCCAATACCCTCGGCTACATCTACTACTACGGACGCGCCAACGGCGGCGTGCCGCAGTATGACAAGGCTTTCGCCATGTACACCCTCGGCGCCGCCTGCGGTCTGTTCGAATCCAGATACAAGCTGGCGGACATGTATCTGAAGGGCAAGGGCTGCACCCCCAACCGTCACGCCGCCTTCTGTTTGCTGGACGGGTGTTACAATGAGACCCTCGATATCTTCCTGAAGGGCGGCTATTCCGTGCCGCTGGCGGACGTTGCCGTCCGTCTGGGCGATTTTGCGTCGCTCGAGAACGAGGACGGGGAATACACCCTCAGTCCCGCGCTGCACTATTATCTCGTTGCCAAGACCGCCATTGAGAAGCGCATGGAATTCGACAAGCAGTACGGCGACGAGTCCGTCGCCCGCCGCATTGACGCGGCGCTGGAGCGCATGGCGGGAGAGGACGCGGAGACGCCGTTCATCACCATGCTCCGCTTCTGTTTCGTGGAGCACCACGCCTGTGTGGTTACCATAGAACATGAGGGGAACGATATCTGTCTGACCCTGAAGCCGCTGCGCAGCAATGACGAAGAGGAGCCGCCCAAGCTGATGTTTACGGTGCTGCAGGAGCGGATCTGTGTCCTCACGGATGAGCTCCACGCCCTCTTCAACGATGTCACCCGCCTGTTCTGGGCGAGCACCGACGATACGATCGTCTGTGACGCGGTGGCGGAGAAGGACGGCGCTTACTATTTCCTCGATCGCCATCGGATCGTTGCCCGCATCGAGGCGATGACGATGGGCGTTAACCTGCCGACGGAGAACGCCGTCGAGACGGCGGACGACGACGACGCGGACGAAGAAACGGAAATCGACGACACCGTCTACCGCTTCGCCTCCGTGGAGTTTGAGCCCGGCGGAAAGCTCTTTGATTACCTCTGCGATGATATGAACGTCCATCCCGGGGACGACGTGGTGGTCCTTGCCCGCGGAGAGGAGAAGATCGTGCGCGTTGTGCGCGTCTTCACCACCCTCGTGGACGAGATGCCCCTGGCCCCCGAACGCTATAAGACCATATTGAGAAAGGCATAAATCATGAAACCTACACTTGTCATCATGGCTGCGGGACTGGGCAGCCGATTCGGCGGCTGTAAGCAGCTGACCCCCGTGGACGACGCGGGACACGTGATCATCGATTATTCCATCTTCGACGCCGTTCGCGCCGGCTTCGGCAAGGTGGTCTGCATCATCAAAAAGGAGATGGAGCAGGACTTCCGCGAGGCCATCGGCAACCGCATCTCCCGTCACGTCGATCTGGAGTACGCCTATCAGGCCTCCGACAATCTGCCCGAGGGCTTTTCCGTGCCCGAGGGACGCGTGAAGCCCTGGGGCACGGGTCACGCCGTGATCTGCGCCGCCGACAAGGTGGACGGTCCCTTCGCCGCCATCAATGCCGACGATTTCTACGGCGCGGGCGCCTTCAAGGCCGCCTGCGACTTCCTCATGTCCGAGCACGATGCGAACGATCACGCCATGGTGGGCTATCGCGTGGAGAACACCCTCACCGAGAACGGCACCGTCTCCCGCGGCGTCTGCGAGGTGAAGGACGGCATGCTGACGGGCATCACCGAGCGCACCAAGCTGGTCCCCCGCGAGGGCGGCGCGGCATACATCGAGGCGGACGGCGAGACCTTCATCCCCGCAGGTACCCGCGTTTCCATGAACATGTGGGCGTTCAGCCACAGCATGATGGACGAGCTGCAGGCGCGCTTCGCCCCTTGGCTCGAGGCCAATCTGCCCGTGAATCCCCTGAAGTGCGAGTACTACCTGCCCCTGGTCCCCAACGCTCTCATCAACGAGAAGAAGGGTCGCGTCTTCGTGGTGGACACCGATGAAAAGTGGTTCGGCGTCACCTATGCCGACGACCTTGCCCATGTGAAGGCTGCCATCAACGCCATGCGCGAGAGCGGTAAGTATCCCAAGGAGCTGTGGCCGTGAAGACAGGCATCGTACTGGAAGGCGGCGCGCTGAGGACCATCTACTCCTCCGGCGCCTGCGACCGCCTCATCGAGGAAGGCATCTTCTTTGATTATGTGGTGGGCGTTTCCGCGGGCATTGCCTACGGCGTCAGCTATGTGTCCCGCCAGTTCGGACGCAATCTGGAGATCCTCACCAAATACGCGCCCGATCCCCGCTACATGGGTCCCCGCTGCATCTTTACCAAGGGCAATCAGCACAGCTATTTCGGACTGAAGTTCATCTATGATGACATCCCCAATCGGCTGGTGCCCTACGATTACGACGCCTACGATCGCTACAAGGGCGAGGTGGAGGCGGTGGTCACCGACATGGCCACAGGCAAGCCCGTCTACCTTCCCGTGGATGTGCACGAGAAAGATATGATGCTCCTGCAGGCCACCTGTGCGCTGCCCGTCATGTTCCCGCCCTACACCATCAACGGCATGCGGGTCATGGACGGCGGCTGTGCCGATTCCGTGCCGTGGAAGCACGCCTTCGACATGGGCTGCGACCGCGTGGTGGTGATCCTGACCCGCGAGCGTTCCTACCGCCGCAAGAAGGAAAAGATCCAGGGGCTCATGGAGCGCATGTATCGGAAGTATCCCGATTTCGTGGAGACCCTCCGTCAACGCCCCGACCGCTACAACCGCGACCGCGAGGAGCTGTTCGAGGCGGAAAAGGCGGGGAAGGTCTACATCATCGCCCCCGATTCCACCGAAGGCTTCTCCCGAACGGAGAAGGACGTCGACAAGATCAAAGCGCTGTGGCAGCAGGGCTATGACCATGCCAAGCAGCAGGCGGACGCGCTCCGCGAATTTTTGAAGGGCTGAAAACAATGAGCGAGCATTATTATACCGCGGCGCCCACCGCCGCCCACGACCTGCGGACGGTGAAGGTCACCTGGAAGGATCTGACCGTTGCCTTCGATACCGACGCGGGCGTCTTCTCCAAGGACGATCTGGACATCGGCACCCGCGCGCTGCTGGACGCAGCCGAAGTCTCGGGACGCATCCTCGACCTCGGCTGCGGCTGGGGTCCCGTGGGCATCTTCCTGAAAAAGCAGGACCCGACCCGCGAGCTGGTACTCACCGATGTGAACACCCGCGCCGCCGACCTCGCCCGAAAGAACGCCCAGCGCTGCGGCGTCGATGTGACTGTGGTGTCCGGGGACGGCTTCGAGGCGGTGGAAGGCACCTTCGACCACATCCTCACCAATCCGCCCATTCGCGCCGGCAAGGAGACCATCTACCGCTTCTTCGCCGAGTCCAAGGAACGGCTGAACGCGGGCGGCGTGCTGTGGATCGTCATCCGCAAACAGCAGGGCGCGCCCAGTGCCGTAAAATATCTGGAAAGCATCGGATTCAAAGTCACCAAAGCTGCCCACGAAAAAGGCTTCTGGGTCCTGAAGTGTGAATAAAAAACAGCTCCCTTTGTTGGGAGCTGTTTTTATGTACCTTACATGTTGGAGATGCAGCTTCTGTTCTTCCACAGGTACTCTGCGCCGCTGAGGATGGTCATCACCAGAGCGACGTACAGGACGACGGTGCTGCCCAGCCACTGGGGGAACAGCAGGAGGAGCAGGATGGCGGCCATCTGCGTCACGGTCTTCAGCTTGCCGGACCAGGCGGCGGCGATGACCGTGCCCGCGCCCGCGGCGACCAGACGGAAACCGCTGATGGCGAGCTCGCGGCCGATGATCACGATGCACATCCAGGAAGCCATGCGGCCGTCACCTACGAACACTACAAAGGCGGACATGGTGAGCAGCTTGTCGGCGATGGGATCGATGAACTTGCCGAAATCGGTGACCAGATTGCGGCGGCGGGCGATCTGTCCGTCCAGGGTATCGGTGAGGGATGCCAGCGCGAAGATCACGGCGGCGATGATCTGGAACTTCGTGTCCGCCTGCAGGGCGAAGCCGACGAAGAAGGGGATCATGCAGATGCGCAGCATGGAAAGCTTGTTGGGAAGATTCATATTGGAGACCTCCTTAAAGTTTGAAGATGACGCCGATGGCGGCACCGGCGATGAACCAGACGACGGGATGCAGCTTCTTCAGCTTCTTGACCTGCAGCAGGGGGAAGACGATGGCTGCGACGGCGATGGCGCCCCAGATGGGCTTGAAATCGGTGGTGAACAGGGAGACCTTGATGATCGACAGCACCGACGCGGCGATCAGACCCGTGACCGCGGGGCGGATGCCGGAGAACGCTGCCTGAACGTAGGGGTTCTTGCTGAAGTTGGCAAGGAACTTGGCGACGATGATGATGATGATGACGCTGGGGAAGACCAGACCCATGGTGGCGAAGAAGCCGCCCAGCGGGCCCATTGCCTGATAGCCCGCGTAGGTCGCCATGTTCAGACCGATGGGACCGGGGGTTGACTCGCTGATGGCGACCATGTTGGCAAGCTCCTCCATGGTGTACCACGGGCGGGTACGGGTCAGGTCCATGAGGTAGGGCAGGGTTGCGGGACCGCCGCCTACGGCAAAGAGACCGATCTTAAAGAAGGAAAGGAAGAGGTCGAGGGCGACGTTCATGCCTTATTCGCCTCCTTCTTCGTTCTGAACACGTGGATCAGGATGCCGATAACGGCGGAGACGATGACCATGACCACGGTGGGGATGTTCGTCATCACGCAGACCGCGAACACGGCGAGGCAGAGGATCCAGCCGAAGAGGTTCTTCAGGGACTTTTTGCCCAGCGAGTAGACGGTGTTGACCATCAGTGCGCAGACCACGCCGCGGATGCCCGCGAGGGCATGCTGCAGCCACTCGTTGTACATGAACTTCTCAAGGCAGGTGGCAATGGCGGTGATGATCACCAGCGAAGGCGTTACCATGCCCAGGGTGGAGAATATGCCGCCCAGAATGCCCGCGGACTTGTAGCCCACGAAGGTCGCGGTGTTGATGGCGATGATGCCGGGGGTGCACTGACCGATGGCGTAGCAGTCGATCAGCTCTTCTTCGGTGATCCAGCCCTTCTTTTCCACCAGCTCATACTTGAGCATGGGCAGCATGGCCAGTCCGCCGCCGAAGGTCAGTCCGCCGATGCGCAGGAAAGCCCAGTACAGCTGCCAGAGGATCTTGAATCTTTTCATAGAATACCTCACATTATCCAATAGTGACAGTATAGCACAGTCGGAACGGGATTGCAATGCGTGTTCGCGGTTGCCCGCCATTAACCTTTGTGGTATAATGGACCGTGACAACGAAATTTCACGGCGATCTCGCCGTCGGGAGGCAGACCATGAAACAGGTAATGGATTGGAACAAGCCCTATTGCAGATATTTTGAGGAACTGACCCGCATCCCCCACGGTTCGGGCAACGAAAAGGGCGTCAGCGACTGGCTGGTCGCCTTCGCCAAGGACCACGGCTTCGACTACACGCAGTATGATTGCGGCAACGTCATCATCCGCAAGCCCGCCACCGCAGGCTACGAAGACCGTCCGCCCATGGTGCTGCAGGGTCACATGGACATGGTCTGCGAAAAGACCCCCGACAGCGAGCATGATTTCACCAAGGACGCCCTCGATCTCTACATCGAAGACGGTCAGCTCCGTGCCCGCGGCACCACCCTCGGCGCGGACGACGGCGTCGGCTGCGCCTACATGCTGGCCGCGCTGGACGACAAGACCATGCCCCATCCCGCTCTGGAGTGCATCTTCACCGTGGGCGAGGAAGTGGGTCTCATCGGCGCATTCGAGCTCAATCCCGAGGACATCAAGGGTCGTCGTATGGTCAGCATGGACGACTGCGGCGGCGGTCTGAAGACCACTGTTTCCGCGGCGGGCGGCTCCGTGTCCGACCTCAATCTCACCCTGACCTGCGAAGCGGCGGACGCCGACGGCTACTGCCTGAAGGTGGGCGGTCTCGCGGGCGGACATTCCGGCGAGCAGATCCATCAGGAGCGCCAGAACGCCATCAAGGCGATGACCCGCATCCTGAACGCCATCGGCGGCATCCGCCTCTCCACCCTCTGCGGCGGCGAGAAGGACAACGCCATTCCCCGCGACTGCGCGGCGACGTTCACTGCCGATCGTTCCGTTGACGAGATCAACGCCGTGGTCGAAAAGTGTGTTGAAGCGATGCGCACCGAGCATCTGGGCAGCCCCGACGATCTGAAGGTCACCGTTGAGCCCTGCAAGATCGCGTGCCTCGTGTCCAAAGAGGACAGTGCCCGCGCGCTGGATTGCCTCTCCGTCCTGCCCGACGGCGTGCGCCATCACAGCATGGTCATCGAAGGACTCACCACCGCCTCCGCCAATCTGGCCTCCGTTCGCCTGAACGCGGGCGCCATGAACATCAAGGTCTCCATGCGCGGCAACCAGCTTTCCTTCATCGAGGAGACGGAGCACGAGATGGAAGTCCTCGCCCGCTGCTTTGGCGCCAAGATCGAGTTCTACGGACGCTATCCCGCATGGCCCTACGCCGGCGTGACGCCCAATCAGCAGCTGCTGGCCAAGGTGGTCAAGGAGCAGATGAACGTCGAGCTGGAGACCGAAGCTATCCACCCCGCCGAGCGCCTCGATCTCAAGTCCTTCGACGACTGCTATGCCCTGCTGCAGGAGATCCTGCGTCAGGCATAATCCTTGACAAAACGACCGACGTGTTCTATGATATCCAAAACGATGGAGGTACAACGATATGTTCCAGGCAACGAAAGCAATTTATGAAGCATTCAAGCGTTCCGACGGACTGAAGCCCTTTACCGACGAGACCGAGAAGAGCAGCAACGTCTGGCTCCAGTTTGGCGTCGAAGGCGGCGGCAACTACAAGATCCGTTTCATCAGCCACGATGACGACAATGACGTTTCCGTCCGCGTCTACAGCCTGCTCAGCATTCCCGAAGCAAAGCGCGCCAAGCTCATCGGCATCGTGAACGATCTGAACTGCGAGTTCCGCTATGCCAAGTTCGTCCTTGACAAGGACGGCGACGTCAATGTGGAATACGACTATCCCGTGAAGTGCTCCAACCCCGCCGAGAGCGCGCCCGAGATCGTCGCCCGCATGGTTCGCATCATCGACAAGGCCTATCCCAAACTCATGCAGGGCATGTGGGCATAACAGCCAAA
>JAKSPZ010000090.1 GCA_024404395.1 Clostridia bacterium
TGCTGTACACGCTATAAACATACCCCCCGCGATCCCGAGATGATCCACAATCTGGAGAACCGCCTCAACCGCATGGTCGGACAGCTCAACGGCATCAAGCGCATGATCGACGAGAACCGCTACTGCGGCGATATCCTCACCCAGATCTCCGCGGTGGAGAGCGCTCTCAGGAACGTGGGCTACATCATCATGGAAGAACACGTCAACACCTGCGTCCGCGAGAAGGTCCTGCAAGGCGACAACGAAGTCCTGGGCGAGACCCTTGAATTGATGAAGAAGTTGAAATAAATGAAAAACAAACACAGTTCACTGTTTCTGCCGCTCCTGTTTTGGTTTTTGTGCTTCTTTGGTGCCATGTTTTTCGTTGTGCGTTGGGCGCCGATACTTTTGGACGCCGATCAGGCTTCCGAGCTCATTCTGGCAAGCCGTCTGAAAGGTGCAGACCTCCTCTGCAGCGAGTGGCATTACAGTACCTCTCTGAGAGTTTTCGATGTCCAGATCTTTTTCAAGATCGGCATGCTGCTATCCCCCGACAACTGGATGAATGCCATGATCATCGGTCAGGGCATAATGTTGTTGTTGAATAGTCTTTGCATACTCTATGCAGCTCGGCCTGTCCTGAGTGCTCGTATGTCGATCATCATTTCCGCCGTCATGCTCTGCCCTTTCTCATTTTGGCAGGAATTCTATGGTGTGTGTTTCGGCTTCTATCTTCCCTTCATGATGCTGACATCAATCGGCTTCGGTCTGATCGAACGCCTATGGATGGGCTGTCACCACAAAGGTGTTCACAGTGCATTCCTCTGTCTGCACGCTATAATCTGCGGGCTCGGCGGAATCAGAATGGGCATGAATTTTTACGCACCGATGGCTATGGCACTTCTCTGCTTCACACTTATGAAACTGCGTCACGGAAAAGCTGTCAACCTGAAAGCGTTTGTATTGTCCATCATTTCCACCGTCTTCTATGGCATTGGTTACATCATCAACGCAGGCATCCTCGCCCGATATTTCGCCTTTGTCCGCTCCGAAGCACAAAAACTGGCTGTTCTCGATCTGAACGCCGTTCTGAAGACCCTTGCGGACTTTCTGTCACTGTTCGGCTATCCCATCGTGGCGGAAAATGCCACCGCAACGGCAAATCTTCTCTCTCCCATGGGTATTCTGGGAGTCTGCGGCATCGCTCTTGTTTTGTTCTTTGTGGTTTTTGCAATTCGCCTCGCACTGCGTCGAGATACCCTGCCGGAACAGCTGCAGTTTCTGTTGATCTCGGGCTTGTTCATGTTCCTGATGACCGCCGTAGCACTGTCGCTGCTGCAATATAACGACAACGGTTCCTATTACCTGCCATGTCTGCCTATTATGATCATCATCATCGCCGCAGGCATTTCTGCGGAACAGTTTCGCTTTAAGCACAGTCGTCAGGTCGTCACCGCACTTTGGCTGCTGTGCGTAATGGGTGCAAGTGTATTTCAATGTCGTATGGCAACCCTCGTCCCGCTTCGCGGTAACCCCAGTCTCACCTCCGTTTACGATTATATTTCGGAGCAAGGTCTTACACACGGCGCCGCCACCTTCTGGAACAGCAACGTTCTGACTGCAAGAAGCAACGGCAAAATTGAGATGTGGACAGTCTACGATTTTGAAAATGGTACGCCTGTCCTTCTGCCGCCACTGCAGCTGTGCAGTCATACTCAGATCCCAGAAGACTGTTTCTTTCTCATCCGTATCGATGAGACCGATCTGGAAAACGCCGAAGCGAAATTCGGTAAAACGATCATCTATCGTGATGACATCTATATGATCCTCAAATGATCATAAAGGGGGCTGCCTCCGTATGGAGACAGCCCCCTGTTTTATTGTCATTATGCCACGCAGATCAGGCGGAAGCAGTAATCGTCGTAGGTGAAATCGCCGAAGTCCTGGCATTCGACCTTCAGGTAGTAGGTGCCAGCGGCAAGATGGATACCATCGGCAGTCTTGTAGATCATGTCGCCGAGGCCCTGATCCTTGTAATCCAGATACCAGACATCGACTCTGGAGAGCTCATTGCCGTTGACCACTTCGTACAGAGAATAGGTCAGTTCGTTGTCATAGGCCGCACCCGTTTCAATGGTGAGCGTCCCATCGGCAGGCATATAGAAGCAGTAGTAGTCGACATCCTCATAGGCCTGCAGAGAACCCACCACCTGCACGCCCATGTTCGCTTCGGATGCGTCTTTGGGGCGATCGTTGCACTCGATCTCCATCGCGCCGGGCACCACTGCCGCACCGGTGACGGTGATATAGTAAGGCTTTTCGCTGAAGTGGAATTCGGGGTTCTTCACTTCCAGACAGTAGCGTCCGGCACGATAGCGCAGCGTCGCCATCTCGCGAACCACGGTGTCATACAGCGCCTCGCCGTTGAAAAGGAACTGCTGCGTGAAGATCTTCTCAAAGCTGCCGTCATTGGCGATGGCGTTGAGCGTCACGATGTAACGGCTGTCCACATCGAACTCAAATGTGATGTCCAGAGCGGTGTCCCCGGTCAGATCCAGCAGGAAGCGATCAACTTCACCGTACTCGGAGATATTGTCGGTAACGGTGGTACCGATCACCATATTGCGGGGCTCTGCGAAAGCAGCGCCTGCGGTGATCAGGATAATAACGAGCAGCATGGAAAGGATACGTTTCATGGTGAACCTCCTGAAGTTTCAGTGTCTGTTTACATACCGTAAGACGGAACCTCATTCAGAATTGTTCCACACCAAAAACAGAAAGCAGACCCCGAAAACAAGGTCTGCCTAAATACAGTATTCAGAAGGTGAGCCGCATTGCGTGCCATACCACGTTGCCGTGGGTGGACTCGGAGATGCCCTCATCCACAAAGCCGAACTTGGCGTAATAGTGCACCAGTCGGTCTTTGCAGGTCAGTACCAGCCCTACTCTCCCCTGTGCTTTTGCATCGTCGATGAACCGACGAAGCATCTGCGCCGCATTGCCTCGGCAACGATGATCGGGATGGACATCCACACCAAAGATCATCTGCCACGCGCCGTTCTCATTGTGCATGGACGCGTCGGCATACATCTCATCCGCCAGTTCCCGCTCGTCCGTCACCATACCGTTGACATAGCCGATGACCTTCTCATCATCCAGCAGCAGGAGAAAATGATTGGGATAGACCTCCAGCCGATCCCGGATCTGCGCCTCCGTCGCCGCTTCCGCAGGCGGGAAACACACCGCTTCCAGTTCCGCCAACGGCTTGGCGTCTGCTACGCAGGCATATCGCATGATCATGTTTCCATCGGCTCCTTTATGGTCTGCTCGATCTCGGGGAGCTCATCCAGACTCTCCAGTCCGAAATGGCGCAGGAATTCGTCGGTGGTCCGATAGAGCGTGGGGCGACCGAGGGTCTCGCGCTCGCCGCAGGGCTCGATGAAGTTCTTGTTCAGCAGAGACTGTACGGAATAGTCGCACTTCACGCCGCGAATCGCTTCGATATCGCCTCGGGTGCAGGGTTGACGATAGGCAATGATGGACAAGGTCTCCAGCACCGCATTGGACAGCGGACGCTTCTGCAGCGGCTGCAGGAAGTTCTCCACCTCGGGCGCATACTCGGGACGAATGGACAAAAACACGGATTCACCGCTTCTGTTCAATTGGATCCCGCGATTGTCGAGGGTCAGACGGTCCGCCAGCGTTTCCAGCACTTCGGTCATCTCGCCCGCAGTCAGGTTCATGGCATGGGCCAGATCCGCCACACGCACGGGTTCTCCCGACACAAACAGCACCGCTTCCACGATGGCATCCAGTTTCTTATCCAATCTCATCGCCTCCGTTCTCTGCAAGGTATTCTACATTACCGCGCCCGAATCGTCAAGCTGTCGATTGTCAAACAGATGGCACCATGCTATAATACGATCATACTTTCAGGAGGTTCATCCATGACGCACAATTCCCGATCCGATCGCCTTCTGTGGGGCGCAACGATACTGCTTTTCGCCATTTCCATCATTCCGAACCTGTTCCGATACATCCCCCTCGGGCATGATTTTGTGTACCATTGCATGCGCCTGACGGGTATCGCGTCGGAATTCAAGCTCGGCGATTTCTTCCCAATGATCTATACCACCGTTCTCGGCGGCATCGGCTACGGCTCACCTTTTTACTATCCCGATCTCTTTCTCTATCCCTTCGCAGGACTTCTCAGTCTTGGGCTGCCCCTGCAGTGGACGTACAAGCTGCTGCTGACCATCCTGGTCCTCGCCTCTTTTTTCAGCATGTACAGCTGTGCAAAGACATTCATGGAACGACGTTCCGCCCACATTGCAGCGATCGCCTACAGCTTCTCCTATTACGTTCTGTTCGACATTCTGGCGCGAGCCGCCATCGGCGAATGTCTGGGCGTCATCTTTCTTCCCGTGGTCTATCTCGGTTACCGACGCATCGCCGACGGACAGACCGGACAATGGTGGATCCTCGCCCTTGGAATGACCTGCATCGTGTACTCCCACATGCTTTCCGTCATATTGGTCTCCATTTTTCTGGTGATCCTGATCCTGTTCGATTTCCGCCATTGGACGCAACACTTCGGCGATTTCAGGTATTTTGTATACGCCGCGCTGCTGTGTCTCGCCCTTTCCTGTGCTTTCTGGCTCCCGATGCTGGAGCAGATGATTGCCGCTGCCTTCAGTGTCGGCGGAGATTCCACCCTTTCCGCCAACTTTCTCGGAAAGGTATATTCTGCCGTTCGTCTGCTGGCGCCGCCCGCGATCACACTCTTCACCGGCACCGACACGCAAGCCTATCCCCGTCCCGGCGGACTGGCCTTTTACGCCGCGGTACTGCTTGCCGTCATATCGCTGGCAAAAGCACAAAAACACCGCGCGTTCAAGCTGTGCGGGATGCTGCTCCTGATCTTCATCATGGCTGTAAAACAGCCTTTGAACACACTGCTTGCCCGTACTCCTTACGCAGTCATCCAGTTCCCCTGGCGACTGCTGATGCCTTTCACGCTCCTCGTTTCGTTGTTGATGGCAGAGGGATTCCGTGCCGCGAAAAGCAAGCGCGTCCGCGCATTGCTCGCTGTATTGCTCGTGCTGTCCGGATTGTCTTCAGCCTACTTTAACACGCCAACGGACATGTACAGGTATGCCGAACGGAAACGCGGCGAGCTGTCATTAGCGGCTTATACCGATGCCTGTCTGGATGTAAAATCCCTCCCCGCCGACTATCCCGGTATCCTGCGGCAGGATATCCCCCGCGAGCCGATTTGTTCCGATGGATCGCTCTCGGTCACCCTTGACCGCGATATCAAGAACCGGATGATCGTGACGTTCGATAGCAATCCCGGCGACGCCTATGTCGACCTTCCGCTGGTCTACGACGTCGGCTACACCGCCATCGACAGCAACGGCAGCGTTCTGCCAGGATCCGTGGGCACT
>JAKSPZ010000091.1 GCA_024404395.1 Clostridia bacterium
GAGGTCGGCGTGCTGGAGAACGAAGCCGATGTGTTTTCTCAATGTCGTCTCCGAGTGATTGCGCACATCCTCTCCAAAGACGCTGACGGTGCCCGACGTGGCATCGTAGAAGCGGGGAATGAGCCGCACCACGCTGGATTTGCCCGCGCCCGTGCCGCCGATGATGCCGAAGGTCTGTCCGCGCTTGACGGTGAAGGAGATGTCCGTCAGGGACTCGGCGCCCGCGTCGCGATAGCGAAGGGAGACGTGATCGAAGCGCACTGCTTCATCAGTATCGTTCCAGATGGCAGGCTTGGCGGGCGACTGCATGTCGGGCTTCATCTCGAGGATGTTCTCGATGCGCTTCCAGCAGGCCGCCGCCTTGTTCAGGGAGACGATCAGGTTGGCCATCTTGATGAGCTCAACCAGGATCTGGGACATATAGTTGTACAGCGCCACCACCATGCCGGGGGTGAGCGCACCCAGAGACACCCGCACCGCACCGGTGTGGATGAGGTAGACGATGGCGAAATTGATGAGCAGATAGGTCAGCGGATTCATCAGCCCGCTGACACGACCCGCCCGCTTCTGCGCCTCGGTAAGGGTGCGGTTCTTGTCCACGAAGGCCTTGTAGTCGCTGTCCTCCATGCAGAAAGCGCGCAGCACACGGGCGCCGCCGAGGGTCTCGCGGGTCGCGCCCAGCACCTTGTCCAGCGCCTGACGGACGGTGCGCATCATGGGGATATTCAGCGCCATCAGTCCGAAGACCACGACGATGAGCAGCGCGATGACGCCGACAAAGATCAGGGCGCAGCGGACATCGATGGTGAAGGCCATGATCATAGCGCCGAAGACCACGAAGGGCGAGCGCAGCAGCAGGCGCAGCGCAAGATTGACGCCCGTCTGAGTCTGGTTCACGTCTCCCGTCATTCGCGTGATGAGGGTGGACGCGCCGATGGTATCATGATCGGAAAAAGTCAGGGACTGCAGCTTCTGAAACAGCGCGTGGCGGACGCCGCTCGCAAAGCCCACCGCCGCACGGGCGGAGAAATACTGCGCCGTGATGGAACAAACCAGACCGACCAGCGCCAGCACCAGCAGCAGCCCGCAGCGGGTGAAGATGACCGTCCTGTCGTTGTTCGCAAGACCCACGTCGATGATGGACGCCATCACCAGCGGCACCAGCAACTCAAAAGACGCCTCCAGCATCTTGAACAGGGGCGCCAGTATGCATTCTTTTGTATATCGATTCAGAAAGCGGAGCATGCTTTTCATGAGCTTCGTCCTCCTTTGATTCAAACAGTATAGCCCCCCAAGGTTAATAAGTAAGCCTCAGTGTTTTAACATTTGTGCCCATTGACAAACCACCCGCCCATGATGTATAACAGAGTTGTCTTCGGGGCAGGGTGAAATTCCCGACCGGCGGTGTTGGCGGCGTTCGTCGCCTGAGTCCGCGAGCTCAACTGAGCATGAATCGGTGCAAATCCGATACCGACCGTACAGTCCGGATGAAAGAAGGCAAACCGACGGGAGTCTGTCTCCCTGTCGGCGGCATGTATTTGTCACGCGCCCCGAGCTTGCCTCCGGGGCGCGTTTTTCGTCCCGGGGAGCTCAAAACGGAGGTCATCCCCATGAACAAACAGCGTTTCTCCACCCGTCAGCTCACCCTTTGCGCCATGCTCTGCGCCATCGCCTACGTCGTCATGCTGGTCGGCCGCGTGTCCCTCATGGCCGCCGCGCCCTTCCTGAAGTACGATCCCAAGGACGTCATCATCGCCATCGGCGGCTTCCTGATGGGTCCCTTCCCCGCTCTCCTCATCACTCTGGTCGTCTCCTTCCTGGAGATGCTGACCGCCAGTTCCACCGGCTGGTGGGGCTTCCTGATGAATGTCCTCTCCACCGCCGCTTTCGTGGTCCCTGCCGCCGTTATCTACAGCCACAAGCAGTCCCTCAAGCGCGCGGGTCTCGGTCTCGCCGTGGGCGTCGTCGCCATGACCGTCCTGATGGTCGCCTGGAACTACATCGTCACCCCCATCTACATGGGCTATCCGAGAGCTGCCGTGGCCGCCATGCTGCCCACCGTCTTCTTCCCCTTCAACCTCATCAAGGGCGTGCTCAATGCCGCCATCACCCTGCTGCTCTACAAGCCTTGTGCCAACGCCCTGCGCCGCACCAACCTGCTGCCCAAGAGCAACAGCACCGCCAAGCGCCGCTTCAACCCCACCGCCACCGTCATCGCCGCAGTGCTGGTCATCACCGTTGCGCTGGTCATCGTCTGCTTCCCCGGCACCTTCAAGGTCGTCGTTTCCATCTTCTCTCACTCTTGAAATCCTAAGTAAATTGGTGTATGATATCCTCAGGAAATAACCGAAAGGAATGAACTCCAATGAGCATCACCAAGACTGCATTCGGACAGACCCCCTGCGGCTGCCCCGTTTCTCTTTACACCATGACCAACGCCTCCGGCGCTTCCGTCTCCATCGCCGATTTCGGCGGCACCATCGTCAACATCATGATGCCCGACAAGGACGGCAAGCTGGCCAACGTCATCTGCGGCTTCGACTCCATCGAGAAGTACTTCCCCCGCAGCGGTTATCTGGGCGCCCTCATCGGCCGCGTCGGCAACCGCATCTGCAACGGCGAGTTCGAGCTGAACGGCGTTAAGTACACGCTGGCCAAGAACGAGCGCGGTCTGAACCACCTGCACGGCGGCACCGTCGGCTTCGACCAGAAGATCTGGGACGTCACCCCCGTCGAGGGCATCTGCTCCGACTCCCTGTACCTGAAGCTCACCAGCGAAGACGGCGAAGAAGGCTATCCCGGCAAGCTGCAGGTCATGGTCACCTACACCTTCACCGATGACAACGAGCTGGCCATCCGTTACGAAGCGGTCTCCGACAAGGACACCCTCTGCAACCTGACCAACCACACCTACTTCAACCTCGCCGGCGAAGGCACCATTCTGGACCACACCATCGAGCTGAACTGCGACACCTTCACCGTTGTCGACAACCATTGCATCCCCACCGGTGAGAGCCGCGATGTTACCGGCACGCCCTTCGATCTCCGCACCGCCAAGCGCATCGGCGACGGCATCGCCATGATCGACAGCGACGAGCAGATGAAGAACGGCAACGGCTACGACCACAACTTCAACATCAACGATCCCGAAGCCGGTCTGCGCTTCGCCGCCTGCGTCACCGATCCCAAGAGCGGCCGTATGATGGAAGTCTTCACCGACATGCCCGCCGTCCAGTTCTATGCCGGCAACAGCCTGAAGAGCGCCAACGTCGGTCACGCCGGCAAGCAGTACGCCGCCCGCGAAGGCCTGTGCCTCGAGACCCAGTACGCGCCCGACTCCATCAACCATCCCGAGTTCCCCGACAGCGTTCTCTACGCCGGCGAGAAGTACGACTTCACCACCGTCTTCTCCTTCGGTGTTGCCGAATAAGTCGAGACATGAAAAAGCCCACCGTCTTCGGACGGTGGGCTTTGTTTTATCTATTTGACTGTGTGGGCGATGTAGGTGATATGGTCGCCCATACGTTCCAGATTGGAGACGAGGTTGAAGTAGATGGAACTGCTCTCGGGGCGGCAGAGACCCGCGTTCATGCGCTCGACGTGCTCGTCCAGCAGCTTCTTGCGATAGTCGTCGATCTGCGCCTCGGTAGCATCGATGGTCGCCAGCAGTGCGCCGTCGTCCGTGCGGATGAGTGCCTTGGTCAGCTCGAACACCGCGTGGACCTTGCCCGTCATCTCTTCGATATCCGTCGTCGCCTCGTCGGTGAAGGTGATCTCATCCTCGATGGCGCGCTGCGTGTACTTGACGAAGTTGTCGGCGATCTCCGCGATACGCATGATGTCGCCGATGTTCTCGTGGATGGCGGCGATGCGCTTCTCGGACTTCTCATCGGCGATGTTGGTGGACGCCTTGACCATGTACGCCAGCATGCGGTTGCTCATCTCGGTGGTCTCTTCGATCTGTCCCGCCACCTTGCGTGCCTTCTCCTTGTCACGACCCGTGAAGGCGCGGTACGCCGTATCGAAAGCGTTCATCGCGCTGTCCATGAGCAGGATCATCTCCTGCTTCAGGGAGGACACCGCCAGCGCGGGCGTGATGATCATGCGCTCGTCCAGATAGGTGAAGTCGACCTCCGTCTTCTTCTCGCGGACGATCTTGTGGGACAGTCGAACCAACCCCTCGGAGAACGGCAGGAAGGCGACGGTGCAGGTGAGATTGAAGAAGGTGTGGAACATGGCGATCTGCATGGCGGGCGCGGGGAACCACCTGGCGAAGGTGAGCTCCATAAAGCGCGGGACGCAGATCAGCAGCACGAGGAAGATCACCGAGCCGAACACATTGAACAGCAGATGGATGCAGCTGGTGCGCTTGGCGTTCAGTCCCGAAGACAGCGCGGACATGAGCGCCGTCACGCAGGAACCGATATTGGTGCCCAGGATGATGTACAGCATCTCGTTGCCGCCCGTACCGATCCTCAGCCCCGCCACAGACATGGCGATGACTACGGAGGTGATGGCGGATGAGGACTGCACCAGTGCCGTCAGCACGATACCGATGAAGAACAGCAGGAAGGGGCTGGTGATGTTGGCAAACATCATCTGTATGGCATCATGGTTGATCTTCATGGAATCCGACATGACGGACAGACCGATGAAGATCAGACCCAGACCCGACATGATGTAGCCGATCTGGCGGGTGCGGTCCCGCTTGCAGATCATGGCCGTCATGATGCCGATGCCCGCCAGCGCCTGTACGTAGGTGGTGATCGGGAAGGTGGACAGTGCGGCGATCTGGGCGGTGATGGTGGTACCGATGTTGGCACCCATGATCATGGCCGCCGCCTGAGACAGGGATATGATGCCGATGTTGACGAAACCGACGATCAGCACCGTGGTCACGCCCGAGCTCTGGATGAGGGCGGTGGCACCCATACCGATGGCGACGTTCGCCAGCTTGTTGCCCGCGGTCTTGCCGAAGATCGCCTTGATCTTGTGCGTCGCCAGCTGTTCGATGTTTTCCGTCAGGAGATGGACGCCGACCAGGAACACGCCTGTGCCCGCGATCAGCTTGACAAGGAACATCATAAGGTCTTGTGCAGACATACCGATAACTTCCTTCATAGAATTCTACCGTATCAGTATACCACAGCGACGCCGCTCCTGCGCGAAAATTTTCGCGAAACGTTCGTTAATTTGTGCATCACAACATGAGCTCAGCAAGACAAAAAAAGAGCAGCACGCAATTGCGTACTACCCTAATTGGAGGTGCCACCCGGATTCGGACCGGGGATAAAGGTTTTGCAGACCTTTGCCTTACCACTTGGCGATGGCACC
>JAKSPZ010000092.1 GCA_024404395.1 Clostridia bacterium
GAACAGCAGGAACAGCTCGCGGTTCAGATAGAAGCTGACGCCGAAACGGTCCTTCTCCGCGCAGTTGGCGGCGATCTTCAGGACAACGGAGGATTCGCTCAGCGCGGTGACGCCGATGTAGATGGGATGACCGATGATCCTGGGCTCCTTGTCGCCGATGACGGGCAGGGCATCCTTCAGGACGCGCTCCACGTATTCGAGGTCCGCGCCGTAATCGATGCTGATCTCGCAGAAGGCCTTGGATGCCTTCTTGGTCATGTTGATGATGCCGGCAACGGAGGAGTTGTTGAAGATCTTGATGTCGCCCGCGGTGCTCTCGATCTTGGTGGTGCGCAGACCGATGTCCACAACGATGCCGCGGAAGTCGCCGACGGTGACGATATCGCCCACGCGGAAGGCGCCTTCAAACACGATGAAGATACCGGACAGGATGTCGCTGATCAGGCTCTGGGAACCGAGACCGATGACGATGGACATGATGCCCGCGGAGGTCACCAGTCCTGCGGTGCTGAAGCCCAGCAGGGAGAAACCGTAGAAGAGGGAGAACAGCACGGAGCCGTACTTGATGACGGACAGCAGCAGTCGACCCACGGTCTCCATGCGGGAATCCATGTTGCGGATGATGAAGTTGATGAGCTTGCTGACGACGTAGGACATCACCATGACGCTCATGATCACCGCCGCAAAGGCGACGAAGGCGAAGTAGTTGAAGCTGTGCTCCCAGTCGCCGTTGACGATGTAGGTGACGGCGGAATCGGCGCCGAAGATCTTATCGCAGAAGATGCAGGAGATCAGGAAGATGCCGCAGATGATGCTCAGCGTGATCCTGAGAACGGCGCCCAACCGCTGGTTGGTGGACATGTCCGCCCAGGACACCGCCGTATCCGAGTATCGGGCGGAGGCGGAACGGGCGTACTTCGTCTTGCCGTTGGGCATCGTGATCTTGACCATGCCGTTGTCGCCGCGCTGTTCGATGCGCTCCTCAAGGAGCTTCTCCAGAACGTCTTCTTCGGAGTCGCTGGAGAAGATGCACATCTGGAAGAGTACGAGGTAGAAGATGAAGGCGACCAGCGTGGTGATGAGGGCGATGGGATCGCGGCCCGCAAGCATGCTGCCCGAGGGCAGTGCCGTGGCGATCCAGTAGCCGTTGTCATAGACGTAGGTCTGGAAGTAGTTGACGCCGTTGACCTTGGTGAAGCCCTTGTAGGTGCCGGAGAAGGCGGCGTCGGAGATGTTCAACTCGGCGGCGGTGCGGCCGATGGAAGAAGCATAGGGGGACCAGAGGCAGATGTGCTCGGGGGAATTGTCGAACAGGATGGTGAAGCCGTCGCTGCCTACCTTGATCTGACGCATCATCGCGGCATTGGAGGTGGAGTCCATGATGGACTCGACGGTGCCGTCGGCGATACCGCCCTGCAGCATGCCGCGGTGGCGGACGATGCGATAATCGGTGCCGTCCACGGTATGGGTGCCATTGATCTGATAGGCGTCGTATTCCGCCTGAGAAGCGTAGGTGCCGGCTTCGGGACCGTCGCCCTCGAGAATGTAATAGTAGTAAGTGGTGGCGAGGTACTGCATGGCAACGCCGAGCGCGTCGGTCTGGGGTGCCTGGATCAGGTTGTCGCACTTGGCGGAGAGAACATCCAGGAAGGGGGCGGACTGATGATCCCCGTCATGGCTGATGATGAAGTGCCAGAGATCGCCGTTGACGGCAATGGTCCGACCCTGATCGTCATACAGTGCCAGATAATCGAAGTTGTTGTTGGCGGCCAGCTGCTGCAGGAGCGGCGCGTTGGCGACGGAACGGACGGGCTGTCCCTGCGCATTCAGGATGGGCTGCAGATCGCTGTCCACGTGGACGTGTACATTTTCCGCGTCCGCATCGGAGTTCAGCGTGTCGGTGATGGTGGGATCCTCCGTCAGCAGGAAGGAGATCAGCTGCAGCTTGGAAAGATACTGACCCTGATACTGGTCCATGATGACGCCGGAATTGTTGTCACGGTAGCTGAACAGCGTTTCCAGCTGCTCGACGGCGGTGCGGGACTGCTGCATGCCCTTTGTGATCTCCACGATCATCTGGGAGTTCCAGGAGATGACGAAGACCAGAAGGGTGGAAATGACGATGACCGGCAGCAGCTTTTCCGCAATGCCCGCCTTCAGATAGAACTGCTCGCCGTGGAGCTTGAAGATGCGGATGTTGCGGGCGGGGTTCTTCTTGGCCTTGCGGTAGAGCGTACGGAGGTCCTTGCGGGAGTAGATGGTCTCGTCATAGGCGGCCAGCTGATCGGGGTCGACCTTCAGCAGCGTCGCGTACAGCAGGATCACAAAAGCGCACAGGATGAAGGTGATGGCGGTGAGGGAGATGGCGGTCTTGTCTCCGGAGAAGAGGGAGTCGGCCACGCAGACCGCGGTGATCACCGTATACTCACCGTAGAAGGGAGAGGAATAGGTGCGGGACAGGCACTGATACTTGACGCCGTCGATGGTCTGCATGCCGCTGAAGGCATCCTGCATCACGTCCGCGGTCAGACCGCTGTCGGCGATGGGCTGTCCGTCCAGCCGCTTGGTGCCGTCGTTGAAGTACATATAGGTGGCGGTGGAGGCATCCACGGCGAATACGAAGCCGTCATTGTCGACGACCACACTGGAGAGGACGGGACCCATATCGCGCAGGGCGGTGAACTGTGCGTTCAGTTCGGCGGCATCCACCGCGTAGATCAGGCTGTAGGTGTCGTTCAGATTGTAGCAATAGAAATAGGCGTCCACGTCCGAACCGGCGACATGGGTGAGCAGAACTTCATCGGAGGTGCCTTCGAGCAGCTGGGTCAGCTGTTCCTCGGTCAGCGTGCCGTTCTCCGTCAGATGGTCGCCCACGGCGTCGACTTCGGGCGCGATGAGGACGACGCCATTGTTGTCGATCACCACCAGATAGCCGTTTTCGCTGACGGCTCTGGACAGTCGTTCCATCACGGCGCAGCGCTCCTGCACGGAGCTGTAGGCCAGAGAGGAATAGTGGGGCGTGGACAGCAGGTAAGCCATGTCCTCAAGGATGGACTGGTTGTCCTGATGATAGCGGCTGCGCAGGGAATCCACCTTTTCGGTGTTGGAATCCAGCGTCTCGATGACCTGATCCAGCGCGGCGGCGGAGGCCTGATTGGCCTTGCGCACCGAGTACTGGCGCTGCATATGGGACATGAATACGAGGATGGCGATCAGTCCCAGCAGGATCAACGAGATGTTGATCAGGTTGCGGATCTTCTGAGCGGCGCTCGGCTTTTGCTTTGTATCTTTTCTACTCATCGGTCTGTCCTCCCGACTGTTGAACTGCGCAAAAAACGCATGATAATAGTTTATACCTACCCACTCTCATTATACACCAAATGATGCCGAAAATCTGTATCAAACCCGCGCCAAAAAACAGAAAAAATATAACTTTTTGGTTGTACTTTCTTTTTATCTGGTTTATCATGGGACTATACCCCAAAGGATGGAGTGGATCGACAATGAAAAAGAAGAACGGTAAAAAAGGAGGACGTCGCGCAGTGAAGTTTTTGATCGTCCTCGTGATCCTGATCGCGGTGATCCTCATCGGCGGACGGTTGTATTTCCGCCTGCCCTATTCGGATTACTATAAAGCCTCGGAGAAAGCGCTCCGCATTCCCGAGATCACCAAAGGCTACGTGCCTCAGGGATTGGAATACCTCAATGAAACCGACCGCCTGCTGCTGACGGGCTACACCAAGGACGGCAGCCCCTCGCCCATGTATGTGGTGGATCGCAAGAGCGGCGCGCTGGAGAAGAAGGTCTTTTTCCGCCACGCGGACGGCACCGAATGCCGGGACCACAACGGCGGTCTGGCGGTCCACGGCGACTGCCTGTACGTGTGCGACGATACGGACAACGTGCTCCGCGTGTACAGTCTCGCCGATCTGAACGCCGCTGCCGACGGGGATTTCCTGAATGAGATCGCCGCCGTGCCGCTGACCGCGGGCGACGACGTCATCATGCCCGCCTTTGTGGAGGCGACTGAGGACGGTCTGATCGTCGGCGAGTTCTACTACGCGGGCAAGTATGAGACGCCCGTGAGCCATTACGTGGGCGATCATCACGGGCTGGCGATCGTTCTGCCTTACGCCGACACGCCGTCGGGCGTGGATCCGACCCCTGTCCGTGCCTATTCCCTGCCCGATAAGGCGCAGGGCATTTGCTTCGACACGGAAGGCATCCTCTACGTCTCGGAATCCTGGGGCACGGCCGCTTCCGTCATCGAGACCTATCGCGATGCCGCCCCCGAGGCCGAGATCGAAGTACTGGGCGTCACCCTGCCCATGACGGTGCTGAACGACGACTTGCGCCTCAACGCCGCGAAGATCGCCCCAATGTCCGAGGAGATCGCCGTCATCGAAGGCATGCTCTACGTGAACTGCGAATCCGCGTCCAACAAATACTTCTTCGGCCGCCTCAACGCCGCCCAGAACCTGTTCGCGACGCCCATCGAATTCTTCAAATAACCAACAAAAAAGGCACGGTCACAGACCGTGTCTTTTTGTATGCGGAAATTACTTCCAGAGGTCGGCGGGGGACTTCTCCAGGGTCTTCAGCAGCAGCAGACCGAGAATGAAGCAGACGACCGCTTCGCCGGCGGCAACGCTGGCCATGGTGGTCCAGAGCACGCCGTGCAGAATGGGGGTGCCGCGCATCCAGACGTAGCCGAAGTAGACCACGGGACCGGTGATGATGCCGTTGAAGATGACGGGCATGGCGGCGGCCAGCACATGATTGCCGCGGAACTTGCGGGTGCAGACGGCGGCGATCAAAGTCGCCAGGGTGCCGAAGACGATGTCGAACCAGGGTGCGCCGCCCAGCAGGTTGGCCAGCAGGCAGCCGACGGCCAGACCGGGCACGGCGTCCACGGTCAGCACGGGCAGGATGGTCAGCGCTTCGGAGATACGGAACTGAACGGCACCGTAGCTGATGGGCTGGAGGAGAAGGGTCAGGGCGCAGTACAGGGCTGCGACCATGGCGGCGCGGGCGATCTTCTTGGCATTGGAATTCATAAGGGGGACGCTCCTTTCGGACAGACGCCCCCCATAAAAACTCAAAGGGCGCTGCATAAATGCGCGCCCCTCAAAAGTCCGCAACGAATCGCGGACGGACCTGGTTTTGTTTTTAGTCAGACAGGAGGGCTTCGAACTGTCTCTGTTTACTTGTCGGGTGGTATTATAGCAGAGCCCTCGGAGGTTGTAAAGTTAATTCATTGCGCCTTGGATTTGGCGAGGTTCACCAGCACGATGCTCATGCAGATGAGGAGCAG
>JAKSPZ010000093.1 GCA_024404395.1 Clostridia bacterium
CGTCCATCATCAGCACATCCAAAGCCGGCAGCGGCGCATGCAGGTAACCCATGGCGGCAGCGTATCGAATATCCGAATAGCGCTGCATAAACTCTTTGCTTGACAGCAGTCTGGCGTACATCAGCTCGCCCCAAGATCGCATCAGGCGGTTCTGAAGCTGCATCATATCTTTCTTTTCCGTCTCTTCGCGCATCGTGCGCTCGTGATTGACAATCTGTTCCGCCGCGGCAGCCAGAGAACGGACTACGTCCTCTTCACTGCGACCCGGCGTTGCCTGATTGGTGAGCTGATACAGATGCCCGCGCGCCTCGGCGCCGTCGCCGTAGAGACCGCGGATGGTCAGCCCGAGCTTCGCCACCGCCTGCATGATGGCGCCCATCTGACCCGCATTGGAGAGCGCGGGGAGATGAAGGATCACCGAGCAGCGCATGCCCGTGCCCGTATTGGCGGGGCTGGCAGTCAGGAATCCCCACTGGTTATCAAAGGCGAAGGGATACTTCTGCTCCACCCATGATTCCGCGTTCAGCGCCATTTCGGCGGATCGTTCCAGCTGCAAGCCCGGCAGCAAACCCTGAAAGCGGATGTGATCTTCTTCGTTGAGCATAACGCTGACCGTACCCGCCTTCGACACCATCGCCGCCGATCTGGAGACGAACTTCAGCAGATCGTAGCTGATGTAGTTGTGTTCCACGAGACGGGCACGGGCGTCCTGTTCCAGTTCGCCCATTCTCAGCAAAGTAAATGCACTGCCGCTGGGGCTGTGGAATACCGCGTCGGAAGCTCTGCGGATGACCTCATCCGCGTGTTCGCGGGTCAGTTTGGGCGAGAAAGGCAGATCGTCAAAGTTTCTGGAGAGACGCACGCGGCTGGAAACGACGACGTCCTGTTCGGGTGCCTGAATGTACTCATTCATCCTGTGCGCCCCCTTCCTCGAGACGCTCGGACGGCGGCACCTGAATGTCACCCTGTTCAACTTCGTTGAGCTGTGCCGTCAATGAACGGATGGCATCGCGCAGCTTTGCGGCCTCTTCATAGTTTTCATCTGCGATGGCGCGCTTCAGTTGCTGGCGCATGCGGTCGATATTCATGCGGATACTGACGCCGCTGCGGATCCGTCCGGGAATGCGTCCCGCGTGCTGGGTATTGCCGTGGACGCGCTGCAGCAACGCCGTCAAGGGCTCTTTGAAAGCCTTGTAGCAGCCGCTGCATCCCAGCATACCGCACTTGTTGAACTCGCCGTAGGTCATGCCGCACTGTTCGCAGACGAGGGAAGCCGTCGCTTCATCCACAACTTCCTCGCCATCGTTGTTTTTCGTTTTCAGAATGCCGTTCAGGATTCCCGCGAGATTGGAGATATCAATACCGGTAACATTCTGACGATGCTTTGCCATACATACGGGGCAGAGGTCCTGCACCTTGCGGACGCCGTTGACGACAGTCACCAAATGGAATTTTGCCTCGCGTACACCGCATTCTTCACAGATCATCCTTCGCCACCCCTTTCATAATTTCTGAATACCTGCTGCAACATGTTTCTCAACACCGCAGCACGCAGGATGTCCTTGGCGCTGATGGGGAGCGCAAGAGCGACCCGAGAAGTCGCTGCGCGCATCAGATTCGCCTCGTTCTCCGTAATGATCCTGAGATCTGTCAGATGGGCGATGATCGCAAACGCCGTATCTTCGTCCACCGACTGCCCGACCTTTTCCAGGAGCATCTCAAGCAGATTGTTTTCACCGTCCCGACAGATACGGACGATGCGGACATAACCGCCGCCGCCGCGTCTGGATTCGGTCACATAGCCGTGATCCACCGAAAATCGGGTCGCAAGCACATAATTGATCTGGGACGGTGCGCAGCCGAAGTGCTGGGCAAGCTCATTTCGTCTCAGTTCGACGCGTGCTTCCTCGTTCATCAATTCTTTGATGAACTGCTCTATACTGTCACTTAAACGTGCCATTATTGCCTCCCGAGACAGTCTGATAATTTGACTGTCTTTGACTTATTATACACCTATCAACCAGGCTTGTCATGTTAAGAATTCCTGTATCGCTCAAAACCCGCACCAGCACTTGATTTTTCGGCCTTCGTTGTCTATTTTGTGTCTATATTGTACAACCGACACCATATATCCACATCCGTCCACAAGTTATCCACAACATGTAGTACACATATTACTTTTCAGCAACATTTTTTAGTCGTTTTGGTCTCAAATCCCGTCAAATGTTGAATCTTGTATAAATCTGCTCAAAAGTACAAGACAAACACTATATTTTGTGGTATTATCATTCCCGTATTGATTTTGGAGGGTTTTTCATGAAGATCATCAAGCGAAACGGCAGCGAGGTCCAGTTTGACATTACCAAAATTATCGCCGCCGTTCACAAAGCCAACAATACTGTCATGGAGTCTCTGCGTCTGACCAATGAGCAGATTCTGTCCATTGCCGATAATGTCGAAGAGAGCTGCTTCCGCATGGGACGTGCCCCTTCCGTCGAAGAGGTTCAGGAAATGGTTGAGACTTCCATCATGCAGCTCAACGCATTCGAAGTTGCCAAGCAGTACATCCGCTATCGCTATACCCGTACGCTGGTGCGTCGTTCCAATACCACCGATAATCGCATTCTCAGCCTGATCGAGTGCAACAACGAAGAGGTCAAGCAGGAGAACGCCAACAAGAATCCCACCGTCAACAGCGTACAGCGCGACTACATGGCCGGCGAGGTCAGCAAGGACATCACCCGCCGTCTGCTGCTGCCCCGTGAGATCGTGGACGCCCATAACGAAGGCATCATCCACTTCCATGATATGGACTACTTCGCACAGCACATGCACAACTGCGATCTGGTCAATCTGGAAGACATGCTCCAGAACGGCACCGTCATCTCCGGCACTATGATCGAGAAGCCCCACAGCTTCTCCACCGCCTGCAACATCGCCACGCAGATCATTGCCCAGGTCGCCAGCAACCAGTACGGCGGTCAGAGCATCTCCCTCACCCACCTTGCGCCCTTCGTTCAGATCTCCCGTGAAAAGATCGCCAAGGATGTCCGCGAAGAAGTCCAGCTGCTGGGCGGTACCGCAGACGAGTCCAAGATCTCTCAGATCGTCGAGAAGCGCCTGCGTGAGGAAGTCCGCCGCGGTGTTCAGACCATCCAGTATCAGGTCGTCACGCTCATGACCACCAATGGTCAGGCACCTTTCGTCACCGTTTTCATGTACCTCAACGAGGCAAAGTCTCCCGAAGAGAAGCGCGACCTTGCCATGATCATCGAAGAGGCACTGCTGCAGCGCTATGAAGGCGTCAAGAACGAAGTAGGCGTCTGGGTCACTCCCGCATTCCCCAAGCTGATCTACGTCCTCGAACCCGATCACATCACCGAGGATTCCGAATACTGGTACCTCACCCAGCTGCCCGCCAAGTGCACCGCCAAGCGCCTCGTTCCCGACTACATCTCCGAGAAGAAGATGAAGGAGCTGAAGGAAGGCAACTGCTTCCCCGTTATGGGCTGCCGCAGCAACCTGAGCCCCTGGAAGGACGAGAATGGCAACTACAAGTTCTACGGCCGCTTCAATCAGGGCGTCGTCACCATCAACCTGCCCGACGTCGCACTGTCCTCCGGTGGTGATTTCGACAAGTTCTGGCGCATCTTTGACGAACGCCTCGAGCTCTGCTATAAAGCCCTCATGTGCCGCCACAACCGCCTGAAGGGCACCCTGTCCGACGCCGCACCCATTCTGTGGCAGGACGGCGCCATCGCTCGTCTGAAGAAGGGCGAGAAGATCGATAAGCTGCTCTTCAACGGCTACTCCACCATCTCCCTCGGCTACGCAGGTCTCTGCGAGTGCGTACGTTACATGACCGGCAAGTCTCACACCGATCCTTCCGCCAAGCCCTTCGCGATCTCCGTCATGAAGCACATGAACGAAGCCTGCCAGCGTTGGAAGAGCGAGACGACCATCGGTTTCGGTCTCTACGGCACGCCTCTTGAGTCCACCACCTACAAGTTCGCCAAGTGTCTGCAGCGTCGTTTCGGCGTCATCGAAGGCGTCACCGATCGCTCCTACATCACCAACAGCTAACAAGTCCACGTCACCGAGCATATCGACGCTTTCGAGAAGCTCGCGTTTGAGGCTGAGTTCCAGGCACTGTCCACCGCCGGCGCCATCAGCTACGTGGAAGTTCCCAACATGCAGAACAATATCCCCGCCGTTCTGGAAGTCATCAAGTTCATCTACGACAACATCATGTACGCCGAATTGAACACCAAGAGCGACTACTGCCAGTGCTGCGGCTATGACGGCGAGATCGTCATCGAAGAGGATAAGGACGGCAAGCTGGTCTGGGTCTGCCCCAACTGCGGCAACCGCGACCAGAGCAAGATGAACGTCGCCCGCCGTACCTGCGGCTACATCGGTACCCAGTTCTGGAATCAGGGCCGTACGCAGGAGATCCGCGAGCGCGTGCTGCATCTGTAAGGATGACTTATGAATTACGGAACACTGAAAACGCTGGATGTCGCAAACGGCATCGGCATTCGAACCACGCTGTTCGTCTCCGGCTGCACCAATCACTGTGAAGGCTGCTTCCAGCCCGAGACGTGGAATTTCGACTACGGCGAGCCCTTCACGGCAGAGACCGAGCAAATGATCATCGATTCGATGAAGCCTTCCTATGTGCGCGGTCTTACCCTACTCGGCGGTGAGCCCATGGAGCCCGAGAATCAGCGTGCGCTGGTTTCCTTCCTGAAGCGCTTCAAAGCCGCCTGCCCCGATAAGGATATCTGGTGCTTCACCGGATTCAGGCTGGATGAAGAGCTGCTCAAGGAAAGCCACGCTCGGTGCGAAGTTACCGACGAGATGCTGTCCATGATCGATGTACTGGTGGATGGTCGATTCATCCTCGCCAAGCGCGACCTTGCCCTCCGCTTCCGCGGTTCAAGCAATCAGCGTCTGATCGACATGAACAAGACCCGCGCCGCCGGCGAGATCGTCCTGTGGAACGAATGATACAACAAAGCCCTCGAAACCTGTAATGGTTTCGAGGGCTTTTTCTATAGATCAGCCACCCCATGCGGGAATGTATCGACTGACATCCTTATCTCCCACTTTCAACAAGCGGTGGAAGACCGCAGGTTCTGCAACATGCAGATCTTTTTTGTGTCCCAGGCGACGAATGGTCGACCAGACACTCTTCTGTGGCACGCGCATGTAAGTACCCCAAAGGCTGATACCGTCCGCACCCGCATCGTACAGCGATTGTGCACGACGGACATATCCCCCGGTTGTCAGGAAACGCGGCATG
>JAKSPZ010000094.1 GCA_024404395.1 Clostridia bacterium
AACCATCCGTTTCTGGGCAGCGAAGTGTCGGGGATGTACAGTGCGCCGAGGAAGGGCAGCTGCCAGGTGCCGCCGCAGTAATGACCGGAAAGGATCAATTCGGGCTTGTTGACATAGTTGCCGTTCTTCACGACATGGGATGCAGAAGCGAGGATGAAAGCCTCGGACAGCGGCTGATGGGAAAGCACAAGGCTGAAATCGTCCTCGCTCATGCTCAATACGGCGGTTCTGAAGCGCTTGGCAAGGCGATAACGGTAGGTGGTGATGGGGAGAGAATTGTAGTCGGATGCCAGACCGGAGACGACACCGTCCTCTTCCTGTTCCGTCTGGTCTTCCCAGAGATCCATGAGGGAGGAGGCTTCGTAATTCAACAGGTTCGAAGGGGTGATCCAGATATTGGTGTCGCCGACCTTCATCTGTACCGGGGAATCCACGTAAGTTGCGCCGCGCTCGATGGCACCCAGGATCCAGTCCTCGAGGACCATGTAGGAGAGGACATCGGTATCGGTGCGGGGAACGTCCACATAGGGACCGGGATCGTTATCGCCGCAGATGAAATAGATGGGTTTGGAGGATGGGATGGCGTCGATCAGCTCGTAGAAGGGCTGAGGATCGCCGGTCGAGGCCACCATGTCGCCGAGGAAGAAAACAGCTTTATAGGAAGCTTTGTTGAGGGTTCGCAGCAGTGAAGTCTGTTCGTCACCGAAGCGGCGTCCGTTCAGGTCGGAGATGACCAGAATGCTGTAATCCTGCAGGTCTCTGGGCAGACCGACGATGGTGATCTTCTGCTTGTCCAGACTGACGCCCGAATTATAGGCGAACATGGAGAAGAACAGGACGAGGATGACGACGGCAATGACCAGCGCACGGGGACGGATATCCCGACCGAACATGCGGACGGAAGTGATCTTGTAGTTCTTCTCGTCGTAGGTGATGCCGAAGGGCTTGAGGTAGGAGCGGCGTTTACGCTTCTTCTTGGGTTTATCTGAAGACAACAAAGAGACCGTCTTTTTTGAAGCGGTCTTTTTCTTGGCGGATGCTTTCTTTTTCTTCTTTTTCCGACGTGGAGCGTCCGATTCGTCGCCGTATAGGTCTGTGTCCTCACGGAAGACTTCTTCTTCGGTAGGCGTCGGTACGGGGGTGATATTGTCTTTTTCCTTTGGATCTCCCATACAGATCTCCTGAGATATTTGTGGTTCGTGTGTTGCCATTATAGACAACGCGATTCATATGTACAAGGGATAAGCGGTGAAATTCAGGCGAAAAGAGTGTGGCGCAACTGTGAACAATTATCGGTCCAGCACCTTCATGAGCCGCTGCATGCGCAGGATGTCGTTCTCATCGCCCGAGGTGGCGTATTCGATGCTGCCGCCCGAGGTGCGCTTCAGAAGATCATTCATTTCAAGCATGCGCTTCAGTTGACGGACGGTACCGAAGCGACCGTCGTGGATGACGGCCTCGGGGAAGACCTTCCGTATGGACGACTGCAGGAAGGGGAAATGGGTGCAGCCCAATACAACGGACTCGATGGGGCGCGTGGTATACGGTGCGAGGACCTGACGTACATGTGCGTCGGCTTCGGCAGTGCCCGCCTTGCCTGTTTCCACCAGCTCTACGAAACCCTCGCCGACAACGGTGAGCGCGTTCTCGCCGTAGGTGCTTTTGAGCCGCTCAATCTTGGGCAGGGATGGGGTAGCCTTGGTGGCAAGGACCAGGATCTCGCCGTCCCGACGGTTTTCCTGCGCGGGCTTCAATGCGGGTTCCATGCCGATGATGGGCATGGAGAGCTCGCTGCGGATGATCTCGGCAAAAGCGGAAGTGGCGGTGTTGCAGGCGATCACGATGGCCTTCACATCCCGCGCCAACAGGTAGTTGACGGCATTTCGGGATAGACGGCGGATCTCCTCAAGGGGCTTGGGGCCGTAAGGCGCGTTGCCGTTGTCGCCGTAGTATAAAAAATCCTCGTCGGGCAGCAGTTCCCGTGCTGCGTGGAGCACGCTGATGCCGCCCAGACCGGAATCGAAGAAACCGATTTTACGATTTGACATGTTCAGACCTCCGCCAGATCGCGGATGACCGCGCTTGCCAGGACCAGACCCGCGGCGGACGGACAGAAAGCGTTGCTGCCGGGCGTGGCGCGCTTGCCGGGGGCGGCGGTGTCACCGAAAAGAGGCGTTCTGGGCGGTTCGTCGGACCAGACGACCTTCAATGCTTTGACGCCGCGCTTTTTCAGCTGCGTACGCATCACGCGGGCGAGGGGGCAGACACTGGTCTTGTAGATGTCGCCGACGCGGAAAGCGGTGGGGTCCAGTTTATTGCCTGCGCCCATGGCGCTGATGATCGGAACGTTCAATGCCTGTGCACGAACGGCCAGATCGATCTTCGCGGCAACAGTGTCGATGCAGTCGATGATGTAGTCGTAGGAAGCGAGATCGAACTCGGAAGCGTTCTCGGGAAGATAAAAAGCCTGCACGGCATCGACAACGATGTCGGGATCGATATCCGCGATGCGGCGCTTCATGCATTCCACCTTGGGCATGCCGATGGTGGATCGCAGGGCGACGATCTGGCGGTTCAGGTTGCTCTCGGAGACCACGTCGTTATCCACGAGGGTCATATGCCCGACGCCGCTGCGCGCCAAGGCTTCGGCAACATAACCGCCCACGCCGCCCACGCCGAAGATGATCACGCGGGCGGCGGCGAGCTTATCGATGGCGGGCTCGCCCATGAGCATGGCGGTCCGCTTCAGGCTTTCTTTCATCAGATCTTTCCTTCACCCACCAGCATGCAGAGATAGGCGGCTGCGGCGTCGTAGCGCGCATCATGGGGATGATCGCCGCCGCCGAACCACTTGTCACAATACTTGGAGATGATCTCCTGAGTGAGACCGAAGTGATCGGAGAGCTCCGTCAGCTTCGGGGGCTTCAATACATTGGGATTCTGCTTGAGGGGGATATTTGCTTCTTTGGTGTAATGCTTCAGTGTACAGAAGATGGGGATCGCCGGGAAGTCGATGCCGAGACGGGCGAACTCCGAACGGAGATACTTCATGTCGCCGCCCACGTCATGACCGATGACCAGCTTGCAGTCCTTGAAATCGTTGTAGACTTCGTCGGCGCGGTGAGCGAACACTTCACCGTTGGAGAGCGTTTTCAGCTGATAAACGCCCAGACCGTGTACCTTCTTGGCGTGACGGTTGATGGCTTTGGCGGCGAAATACATGTTCTTGCCGCGCACTTTCTTGCCTTCGATGATGATGTAAGAAAGTTGAATGATGCGGCTGGGATGCATGCCGTCCAGTTCAACGTCCACCGAGATCCATTTGTCGGGTTTCTTTATGTGAAACAGTTTTTTCCAGTCCATGGATCAGCTCCTGCGGAAGACGGCGATGATGGCTTCGGTGACTGTCTTGATGATGCAGCGCGGTGCAGCGAGGTTGAAACGGAAGTGTCTGCTGCCGCCTTCGCCGAAATCCAGACCGCAGTTGAGGGCAACATGAGCCTCGTCGAGCAGCTTGCGCTTGATCGTTTCATGATCGGGACCGAAAGCGGAGAAGTCAAGCCACATGAGGTAGGTGCCTTCCTGAGGACGGACCTTGACTTCGGGCAGCGCTTTCCCGAGTGCTTCGACCACGTAATCGCGGTTCTCGGCAACATATTCGCAGACGGCATCCATCCACTCATCACCGTGGGTGTAAGCGGCGACGGTGGCGACGGAACCGAAGATGTTGGCCATATCGGCATGGGAATACACGAACATGGCGTTGACCTTCTCGCGCTTTGCCTGATCGGGGATGATGCAGGCGGAGTGACGCAGTCCCGCGATGTTGAAGGACTTGGTAGCAGAGGTCAACATGATGTGACCCTCGGCATTGTCCAGGGAGAGCAGGCGGACGGTTTTGCGTCCGTCGAAGCTGAAGTCGGCGTGGATCTCGTCGCTGACGACGGTGACGCCGTAGCGGTTGGCGAGGTCGACGACGGCCTGAAGCTCTTCGCGGGTCCACAGGCGTCCGAGGGGATTGTGGGGATTGCAGATCAGGATCAGCTTTGCGCCGTCTTTGAAGCAGTTCTCCAGTCCCGCGAGATCCATCTTCCAGCCGTCTTCGGTCTCGATGAGCGGATTGGCGACCAGTTCGCGATCGGAGGTCTGGACCGCTTTGTAGAAGGGCCCATAGACAGGGGTCTGGATGACGACCTTGTCGCCCACTTCGGTGAGTGCACGGACGCAGAAGTAGAGGCTGTCGACCACACCGGGGCTGTAAAGGAACCACTCGGGCTTGGTCTCAAGATTGTGGCGGCGCTTCAGCCAGCCCATCTCTGCTTCGACTTCGGCGGTGCGATTATCGGTATAACCGTAGATGGGATGCAGTGCGCGTTCCTTGACGGCTTCCACAACGGCGGGGGCGGTGGGGAAATCCATATCCGCGACCCATGCGGGGATCAGGTCCTTGCTGTTGTAGATCGCGTCTACTTTATCCCACTTGATGCAGGCGGTATTTCTGCGTTCGACGGGGGTGTCGAGATAGTTTCTGAGGAAATCGTTCATGGAAAAGCCTCCGTATTATGCCTTCTTGACTTTGGGACCCTTGGGGGTGTCTTCGATGACATAGCCCATCTTGGCGACTTCGTCGCGGATGCGGTCGGCTTCGGCGAAGTTCTTGGCTTTCTTGGCGGCAACGCGAGCTTCCACCAGCTGCTTGATCTCTTCGGGGGTGGTGTCCGCTTCCTTCAGCAGCAGACCGAGGATGTCGTGTGCCATGACGTTGAGCGTGGCAAGACCCTTTTCGATGACGGCGCGGCAGGGCGCGTTGGCATCGGCCAGAACGGTGTTCATGTCGCGGACGTACTCGAACAGGACGCCGATGGCTTCGGAAGTATTCAGATCGTCGCACATGGCTTCGTCGAAACGGTTCATGGTCTCGTCGGCACGGGCGGCAAAGGCGGCTTCGGCTTCGTTCATGTCGCGGTCGGCGGCGTGATCCAGCGCGAAAGCGGCGTTGTCACGGGCGGTATAGAGGCGGTCAAGGGCATTCTTGGCCTGAATGATCAGATCGCGGCTGAAGTTGATGGGGCTGCGATAGTGGGCGGACAGCATGAACATGCGGACCACTTCGGGCTCGAACTCCTTGGCGATATCGCGGACGGTGAAGAAGTTGCCCGCAGACTTGGACATCTTCTTGTTGTCAACGTTGATGTGACCGTTGTGCATCCAGTAGTTGGCGAAAGGCTTGCCGGTGGCGCCTTCGGACTGAGCGATCTCGTTCTCGTGATGGGGGAAGATCAGGTCGACGCCTCCGCAGTGGAT
>JAKSPZ010000095.1 GCA_024404395.1 Clostridia bacterium
ACGCCAGCAGTCCTGTACAATGACCTGCGCTTCGCTCATGCTCGGCAGTGGGAAAGAATCGTCCGAAGCGATCAACTCCCACAGAGAATGCACACGTACCTCTGGATACATCTCTTCAATAATGTTGAGGCAGTTGTGGCAGATGGAATAGACTTCATCCCCCGGCTTGAAGACCACGCCCGTGGGCAGTGCCTGCCATTCCGAACGACAATCTTCGGGCATCCGATCTTCAAATTCCTTCACCTTATAGTTCGGAATACAGCAGCGCAGGACTTCGAGTCCGTATCGCTCTGCCGCCGTTTCACGGATACGTCTGCTCAGCTCGGGAAACTGTGCCGAAAAGACACAGCCTGCAATATAGTACTTCATTATCTCACTTCGAAAGCAGCATACGGTCGTTGTCCAGCTTCTTGCCTGCTTCCTCGCGGAACTTCTCCAGCAGGTCTTCGACGGTGAGCTTACTGCGCTCCTCGCCTTCCACATCAAAGATGATGCGTCCTTCGTTCATCATCAACGTGCGGGTACCCTGCTCCAGCGCGGACTGCATGTTGTGGGTGACCATCAAACAGGTCAGGTTGCCCTCAGCGACGATCTTTTCCGTCAGTGTCAGCACCTTTTCCGCGGTTGCGGGATCGAGGGCTGCGGTATGCTCATCCAGAAGCAGAACTTTCGGCGGATTGTAGGTCGCCATCAGCAGGGTCAGTGCCTGACGCTGTCCGCCCGAGAGCAGACCGACGGGATGCTTCATTCGGTCTTCCAGACCCATCCCCAGCAGTGCGAGGCGCTCGCGGTACTCTTCCTTGTCCGCCTTGCTGACGCTGCTCAGCCAGCCGCCTTTGCCCGCTGCCAGCGCCATGTTCTCCTCGATGCTCATGCCCGGCGCGCTGCCGCGCATGGGATCCTGGAAAAGGCGTCCGATGACCTTGGCACGCTTGTGTTCGGGCTGCAGTGTGATATCGCGCCCGTCCAGAATGATGCGTCCTTCATCCGCGTAGAAGGAGCCCGAGATGGCGTTAAACATGGTGGATTTTCCGGCACCGTTGGCGCCGATCACCGTGATAAAATCGCCCTTCTTGACATGCAGGGACAGCTTGTCCAGCACCGTCTTTGCGTTGATGGTACCGGGATTGAAGGTCTTGCTGACGCCGATCAGTTTAAGCATGTCACATCGCCCCCTTTTCGCTGCGCAGTCCGAGCTTCCGCTTCAGCAGCGGCAGCTGAGACTTGAGGTAAGGCGCGGAGATGGCGATGATAACGATGACGGAGGAGACCGCCTTCAGCATGGATGCGGGCATTCTGAAGCGCAGGGCAACGGTGTAGACCAGGCGGAAGATGAACGCGCCCAACACCGCGCCGATCGCGCGCTTGGGGACACCGCCGCGACCGAGGAATGCGCGGCCGATCAGCAAGGATGCCAACGCTACAGTGACCATGCCCGAGCCGATATCGATATTGGCGGACTTGTTGTACTGCGCCAGCAAGCAACCGGAGAGTCCGGTGAAGGCGTTGGCCACACAGAGACCGATAATGGTGGTGAAGACGGGGTTGATGGAAGAGGAGCGCACCATGTCGGGATTGTCGCCCGTGGCGCGAATGGCGAGACCCAGTCGCGTCCGCAGGAACAGCGTCAGGATCACGATGACGATGGCCACGGCGATCAGTGCGACGATGAGCTTGTAGTAAGCCGAGAGCGGCGTGCCCTTCAGCAGTGCCTGCATCTTGGTGTAGACCGTCTCGGTCTTATTGATGTTGATCTGAGAGGAATTGCCCATGATGGCAATGTTCAGGGAGTAGAGACCCGTGTTGACGATGATACCCGCCAGCAGGCTGTTGATGCCCATCTTGGTTTGCAGTACCGCCGTGAGCAGACCCGAGCAGATGCCCGCGCCCATGGCGGCAAATATGGACAGATACGGATGCCCCGACAGCGCCACCACCGCGCCGACCGCCGCACCGAGGGTGAAGCAGCCGTCCGTAGACAGGTCGCAGACATTGAGCATCGTATAGCTCAAAAACAGCGCGAGTACCGTCAGGGAACTGATGAGTCCCAACTCAAGCGCTGTCTGACCGAGATTCAGCATCATGGGTAGATTCATGGGATCTTCTCCTATCAGAAATCAGCCGCGGCGCGATGACCGCGGCTGATATTCATACTGTGTTTGGCTTTACTGTATCTTATGCGATATCGTCAAAGCTTTCGGCGGTGATGATGGTCGCAACCTTGGTGCAGTAGGGCTCGAAGGCAGCGGCAACAGCGTCGAAGTCGAGGCCGAGGGCTTCGCAGATCTCGGTGTTGACGGTGGCGGTACCATTGTCGAAGGTCATGACAGGCATGGTGGCGGGATCAGCACCGTTGACGGCGATCTCGATGACCATGTTAGCGGTCTCAACACCCAGATTGGCATAGTCGACACCGTAGCCGACGAAGGCGCCGTTCAGTGCGAAGGAGTCTGCACCGGCGTAGTGAGGAATGCCTGCCTCTGCGAGGGTCTCATAGATGGAGAGCTCGGCAGCCATGACGGTGTTGTCGCTGGGGGTGAAGACGGCGTCGACGCCATCGTAGACCAGGCTCTGTGCAGCCAGCAGGATCTCGTTGTCGTTGGTGCCGGTGGCTTCGATGTACTCAACGCCCTTCTCTTCCAGATAGGCCTTTGCGGCGGCAATGGCGGTGGTGGAGGAATCCTGACCCAGGTCATACAGCAGACCGACCTTGGAAGCTTCGGGGTTGGCGGCGAAGATCAGGTTCATGACAGCGACGGTGTCCAGATAGTCGGAGGTGCCGGTGATGTTGGCGCCGGGGGCGTCAAGGCTCTCGACCAGACCTGCGGCGAAGGGATCGGAAACAGCAGCGAAGACAACGGGGATGGCGTTCTCTTCGGTAGCACCCTGCATTGCCATGGCAACGGGGGTGGCGATGCCGACCATGACGTCCACTTCTTCTGCGATGAAGTTGGCGATGATCTGAGCCATAACATTGGCGTCGGCGTTGCAGTTATCGGTGATCAGGTCGAAAGTGATGCCGTTGTCTGCGCCATAGGCATTGAGCTGGTCTTCGATGTTGGCAACGATCTGATTCAGGGAAGCGTCATCTACGAAATTGCAGATGCCGATCTTGTAGGATGCGGTCTCGGCGAAGGCGGGAACGAGGGACAGAATCATCAGGGTGATCAGGAGGATGGACATGAGCTTCTTCATTTCGGTTTACTTCCTTTCTCTTTGTCGCCCCTTGCGAAGGCAAGAAAAAAGCCCGTCTCCGCAAAGGAAATGTTCCTTGCGGGGACAGACCGAAATGATCTGCGGTGCCACCCTGCTTGGCGTCTCTCAACGCCCTCTCTGTGCATACCTTATATATGCCGGTTTTGATCACGGAGACCTCTCCGTCGCCCATACTCCGATCGCTCGTTTCTGTTTGCCCTCAGGAGACCATTCCGACCTGCCTTTCCCGCCGCAATCCCACCACCTGCGGCTCTCTGTGCGGAAGATGACAACCCGTACTCTTCTCCCTCAACGGTTTACCATATTAAAGCATATTATTTTTTGTTTGTCAATAGGGAAATTTACTTCGTCTTTATTTTTTTGATTTTCTTTTTTCGCAAAAACGACCCCCCGCCTTTCATCGCGGAGGATCGTTGTGTTATTTGATGGGGGTGATGCCGTCGTCGTCGTAGAGCTCGTACGCGGCGTTCACATCGCCGATGTAGGTCAGGGTAGCCATGTCGATCTCTTCGGTGCAGCGGGCGGGCGCCACAACGGGCACCTTGCGGTTGCTGCGGATGAACATGGGGACTTCGTTCAGTGCGATCTCGACAAAGTGATGTCCCTTGGTCATGGGCGTCTGACTGATCGTGCCGTCGGGCAGGAACTTCACAAACGTCATGTCCTCGGGCAAATAGACGTAGCGACCCGCGGCGTTCTGCATGTATACGGGTGCGATCATCACTTCATCGCCCAACATGAGCTGGTCTTCTACCGTCTTGGCCATCTTGTCCTCGGGATAGACGAAAGCCAAGGGCTTGAACATCATATCGTCATTGAGGGCAGCCTTCATATATTCGCTGTAGAGATAAGGCACCAGGCGATAGCGCACGCCCAGCACATGGCGGAAATCGTCCATGTCTTCAAAACGGTAGCACTCCTGATCGCGGGTGCCCTTCGCGGCATGATTGCGCATGAGGGGCGTGAAGACGCCCAACGCCAGCCAACGCAGCAGCAGGTCGCGGGTGGTGTTGCCGCCAAAGCCGCCGATATCCGCGCCGGTGTAGAGCAGACCGCACATATTCAGGTTGGTCAGCATGCGGAGATTGAGCAGGATGTGGGACCACCAGGACATGTTGTCGCCCATCCACACGCCGCCGTAGCGGTGCATGCCGATGTAGCTGGAACGGGAGAACATGAGGATGCGCTTGTCGGGGCTGATGCGCTCAAAGGCCTCCCCTGCCGCGCGGGTCATGTTGTAGCCGAACAGGTTGTGCACGCGGTCGTGACGTACCTTCTTGCCGTCCACATTGTGATACATGCGGCGATAATCGTCCTCGTTGTTGTTCAGGGAATCGGCAGCCACGGCAAGGCGATTGGGCAATACGCCCACGTTGGGATTCTCGACGGCGTCGATGACCTCTTTCCTGATCTTCTCCAGATTTTCAAGGGTGTAGAAGATGGCGGGCTCGTTCATGTCATTCCAGAAGCCGTCCACGCCCATGTCCACCAGAACGCGATACTGATCGCCGAACCAGCGGCGGGCATCCTTATTGAGCACATCGGGGAAATGGGTCTGACCGGGCCAGACCGCGGTCACCATGTCCGAACCGTCTTCGCGCTTGACGAAGTAGCCGTTCTTCACGCCTTCTTCGTAGACGCTGTAGCCCTTCTCGATCTTGACGCCCGCGTCGATGATGGGCACAAGGTGGATCTTCTGACCCTTCATCTCATCCACGAACCCACGGAAATCGCCGAAGCCTTCATTGACGGTGAAGTCTTTGAAGTTATCCATGTAATCGATGTCCATATACAGGCAATCGATGGGCAGATCGTGCTTTCGATAGTTGGCAACGACATCGGTAAAATCCTTGCGGGTGGCATAGCCCCAGCGGCTCTGACCGAAACCGAATGCGAACTTCGGCGGGATA
>JAKSPZ010000096.1 GCA_024404395.1 Clostridia bacterium
TACTTGCCTTCGATGCTGGCCTTGTACATATCGGCGGGAACGGAGTTGTTGATGTCCAGCAGGGTCACGGGCTCGCCGGTAACGCAGGTGCCGATGTACTCGGAAACAGCGCCGTAGATGTCAACTTCGCAAGCGGTGCAGATGCCCATTGCGGTCAGGCGGGAGTTGACGTAGCAGGGAACGAAACCGAACTCGGTCTGGAAAGCGGGCCAGCACTTGTTCGCCATAACGACGTACTTTGCGGCGCCCTTGTTGGCTTCGACCCAGTCAAGCAGGGTCAGTTCATACTGAGCAAGCTTGGGCAGGATGCCGGGCATCTTGTTGCCTTCGCCCAGTTCAGCTTCCATCTCGGCGATCTTGGCGGGGATGCGCTCGTCATTGGCGTGCTCTTTGAAGGCCTTCAGCAGATCCAGCTCGGAGTTCTCCTGGACGTTGATGCCCAGCTTGAACAGGGGAGCGATGGGAGCGTTGCAGGCGAGGAAGTCGAAGGGACGGGGACCGAAGGTGATGACCTTCAGGTCGCGCAGGCCCAGGATGGTGCGGGCGATGGGCACGAATTCCATGATCATGTCCGCGCACTGAGCGGCGTCACCGACGGGATACTCGGGGATGTAAGCCTTGATACCGGAGAGCTGCAGGTTGTAGGAAGCGTTCAGCATGCCGCAGTATGCGTCGCCGCGGTCGCTGGACAGAACGCCGGTGTTCTCCTCGGCGGCTGCAACGTACATGACGGGGCCGTCGAACTTCTTGGCGATCAGGGTCTCGGGGCCTTCGGGACCGAAGTTGCCCAGGAAAACGACCAGAGCATTGATGCCGGCCTTGGTGATATCTTCATAGGCTTCCATGACGTTGCCGTCGATGCCGCCTTCGATGATAACGGGGCTCTCATAGATATCGCAGCCCTTCTTGGCCAGTTCCGCAACGATCGCTTCGCGGCGGGTCTTGCTCAGGGTAATGGGGAAACAGTCACGGCTGACGGCAACGATGCCGAGCTTGACTTCGGGAATATTCTTTACAGTGCTCATTGGAATCTTCCTCCTCAAATGTGGCTAAGTTTGCCTACAGAAAATATTTTACCAAAAACAAATCGTTTCGTCAATGCCAAACAATGAATTATGCATCACACAACAAAATCGATTTCTCAACGTTTGCAAGTCTTTACCGCGCTTGACGGAAACAAATAAACCAACTATAATAACCTCAGGAGGTCGAAGACCATGCATAAGCGATATTTCCACGAAAACGCCCATCGGCTGCACGTCAACACGCTGCCGATCCGTGCCTATTATATCCCCTATTCCCATCGTTCCACCGCAAAGGCGGGCATCCGCGCCAATTCCGAGCGCTTTGCTTCCCTGAACGGCGAATGGGCATTCCGTTATTTCGCTTCTTACGAGGATCTGCCCGAGGAGTTCGATGCCGCACAGCTCGTCTGCGACACCATCAATGTGCCTTCCGTCTGGCAGATGCACGGCTACGATCATCATCAGTACACCAACATTCGCTACCCCTTCCCCTTCGACCCGCCCTATGTCCCCGTGGACAATCCCTGCGGACTCTATCACCGCAGCTTCACCTATAATCTGCGCCCCGACCGCAAGCAGTTCCTCTGCTTCGAAGGTGTAGACTCCTGTTTCTATCTGTGGATCAACCACTCCTTCGTGGGCTACAGTCAGGTGTCCCACTCCATGTCTGAGTTCGACATCACCCACTATCTGCAGGACGGCGAGAATACCATCTCCGTTCTCGTACTGAAGTGGTGCGACGGCAGCTACTTTGAGGATCAGGACAAGTTCCGCATGTCCGGCATCTTCCGCGACGTCTACATTCTGGAACGCAACATCACCGGCATCCGCGACTATGCCATCCAGACCAAGCTCAGCCCCGACGGTCGTTCCGCGGACATCTCCGTGACCCTCCGCACCGAGGGCAATGTCAACGTCGACTGGCATTTCTTCGACAACGCAGGCTATGAGATTGCCAACGGCAAGTGTGACAGCCGGAAGCCCATCACCTTCACCGTCCGCGATATCACCACGTGGACCGCAGAAAATCCTTACCTGTATTCCCTGATGCTGTCCTGCGCGGACGAGCACATCGTCAATCGCGTGGGCATCCGCGAGATCACCGTGGACGACCGCATCGTAAAGCTGAACGGCAAGCCCATAAAGATCCGCGGCGTCAACCGTCATGACAGCGACCCCGTTCTGGGTCCCGCCGTCGGCTATGACGAGATGCTCCGCGATCTCATGCTGATGAAACAGCATAACATCAACGCTATCCGAACCAGCCACTATCCCAACGCCCCCGAATTCCTGCGCCTGTGCGACGAATACGGTTTCTACGTCATCGCCGAAGCCGACATCGAATGTCACGGCGTCATCTGTCAGGGCGACCCGAACAAGGCGGATGTCCGCAATCGACTCGCCGACGACCCGGAATACCGCGAAGCCATTCTGGACCGCGTGTACCGCTCCGTCAAGCGCGATATCAACCGCCCCTGTGTTCTCATCTGGTCCATGGGCAACGAGAGCGGCTACGGCGAGAACTTCGCCGAAGCGCTGCGACGCACCAAGGCACTGGATCCCACCCGTCTGACCCATTACGAGAACTGCTATCGGGAATATCTGGCCAATCCCGCAGCTTTCGACTGTCTCGACCTGTACAGCCGCATGTATCCCTCCATCGACGAGATCGAGGGCGATTTCGATGCCAACCTCATCCATAAGCCCTACTTCCTCTGCGAGTATGCCCACGCCATGGGCAACGGTCCCGGAGACCTTGAGGACTATTACCGCTGCTTCGAGCGCCACGATGAACTCCTCGGCGGCTGCGTATGGGAGTGGTGCGATCACGCGATCGACCTCGGGCGTACCCGCAGCGGTCATCGCAAGTACTGCTACGGCGGCGATTTCGGCGAATATCCCCATGACGGCAACTTCTGCATGGATGGTCTCGTCTATCCCGACAGACGTCCTCATGTGGGCTTGAAGGAATTCAAGAATATCCATCGTCCCGCCCGCATCGGCGAGATCGACCTGCGAAACGGTCGCTTCCGCATCCACAACATTCTTGATTTCAGCAATCTGAAGGATGTCCTCACCATCTCCTATGTCATTCGCGCCAACGGCGAGGATGTGTACACGGGCGAACTGACAGAGAATCAGCTGAACGTAGCGCCTCACGAATACGGCGAATTCCAGATCAAGTATCCCGAAAAGATGCCCTCTTCTTTCGCGATCTTCTTCATGCTCTCCCAGCGATACGATACGCCGCTGGTACCCGCGGGACATCCCCTGGGCTTCGAACAGTTGGGACGCGAGACCTTCATCGTTCCGCCGCAGAAAGACTCCGATTTCCCCATCACCGTTACCGAGCACGATACGATCATCCATATCGAAGGCGAGAACTTCCGCTACATCTACGACAAGCGCCGCGCCTGCTTCCGCTCCATCGACTACGCCAACCGTCATCTGCTGGAAAAGCCCATGGAGTTCAACATCTGGCGCGCCCCCACGGATAACGATCGAAACATCCGTAACGAGTGGGAGGCAAACGGCTTCGATCGCGGTATCGTCCGCGGCTACTCCACCCGCATCTCCACCGCAAACGGCGAGTGTACCGTATCCACCCATTTCTCCATCGGCGCTGTCGCCCTATCCAATATTCGGGAGGGCGTCGTGGAATGGAAAGTCAGTAAGAACGGCGAGATCAACGCCGGCATCCACGCCCGCGTTCGCGAGGGTCTGCCGCCCCTGCCTCGCTTCGGCCTCAGACTGTTCATGTCTCCCAAGATCCACAACGTGGAATACTTCGGATATGGTCCCTATGAATCCTACATCGACAAGCATCGCGCCAGCTCCAAGCATCTGTACCGTTCCACGGTGGATCAGATGTTTGAGGACTACATCCGTCCGCAGGAGAACGGCAGCCGCTTCAACTGCTGCTATGCCAACGTCGCCAGCGTCTACGGCGGCATGATCGTCACGGGTGAGAGCTTCTGTCTGGGCGTCTCCCGCTACACGCAGGAAAAGCTGACTCACGCTTCCCACAACTACGATCTGGTTCCCGACGACAACGTTGTCATGCTCATCGATGCCTTCCAGAACGGCCTCGGCTCCAACAGCTGCGGTCCCAAGCTGCTCAAGCGCTTCGAGTCGCCCAAGGAGATCGATTTCAACTGTCATTTCCGTCCCTACAGAGTTCTGGAGTAAGTATTCTGTAAACTGCCCCGCTTAACAGCGGGGTTTTTCTTGTTTTCACAAAAACACGCTTGACATCCTTTGTATCATTGTATACAATCGTACCCATATTGAATAAGGAGGCACGTACATGCTGGAAATATCCACTAAAACCAACCTGTTGGAGCAAAAGCAGTATAAATATTCCCTGCAGGACGTCGCAGATCCGAATCTCTATCGTGACATCTATCCCTACGACGCCGTACCGAGGGTTGCCTTCAACCATCGCCGCGTCCCTATGAGCATGCCCGAGGATATCTGGATCACCGATACATCTTTCCGCGACGGTCAGCAGTCCGTCGAGCCCTATTCCGTCAAGCAGATCGTCGATCTCTATAAGCTCATGTCCCGTCTGGGCGGTCCCTACGGCATCATCCGCCAGACCGAGTTCTTCGTCTACAGCAAAAAAGACCGCGAAGCCCTCGAAAAGTGCCGCGAACTGGGATTGAAATTCCCCGAGATCACCACCTGGATCCGCGCGACCAAAGAAGACTTCAAGCTGGTCAAGGACCTGAACATCCGTGAGACCGGTATCCTCGTCTCCTGCAGCGACTATCACATCTTCAAAAAAATGCAGATGACCCGCAAGCAGGCCATGGATTATTATCTCACCACCGTCGCTTCCGCCTTTGAGGCGGGCGTCATGCCCCGCTGCCATCTGGAAGACATCACCCGCGCGGACTTCTACGGCTTCGTTGTCCCCTTCGTCACCGAGCTGATGAAGATGAGTCTGGAAGCCAACATCCCCGTCAAGATCCGTGCCTGCGACACCATGGGCTACGGCGTCCCCTTCTCCGAGGTCGCCCTGCCCCGCAGCGTCCCCGGCATC
>JAKSPZ010000097.1 GCA_024404395.1 Clostridia bacterium
GCATGATGACGATTGCTGCTGCGGACATCATCACCACGATGAGGAAGAGCACGAGCATCACCATCATCATGACCATGATGAGGAATGTTGCTGCGGACATCATCACCACGATGAGGAAGAGCACGAGCATCACCACCACCATGAGCATGATGAGGAATGTGGTTGCGGACATCACCATCACCACGATGAAGAGGAACACGAGCATCACCACCACGACCATGGCGACGGCTGCTGCTGCGGACATCACCACGACGATGATGACGACGATCATGCCGCGCCCGTAGCCAAGAGCGTCAGCGGCAAGACCGAGACCCGCGTCTACATCGTCGAAAACCTCGGCTGCGCCAACTGCGCGGCAAAGATGGAGCGGCGCATCAACGAGCTGCCCGAGGTCGCGGAAGCCACGCTGACCTTCGCCACCAAGCAGCTCAAGGTCACCGCCAATCACACCCCCGCCCTGCTCGGCACCATGCAGAAGATCTGCGCCTCCATCGAAGGCGAAGTCAAACTGGTGGAGAAGGAGCGCAAGCCCGAACCCAAGAAGGGCATGACCGACAACAAGAAGGACCTCATCACCATCGCCGTCGGCGCGGTGCTGTTCGTCCTCGGCGTCATCTTCGAGAAGACCGGTCTGTTCGTTCCCATGCTGATCACCCTCATCGCGGGTTACCTTGTACTGGGCGGCGAAGTCCTCATCACCGCTTTCAAGAACCTGCTGAAGGGTCACGTATTTGATGAAAACTTCCTGATGAGCATCGCCACCCTCGGCGCTTTCGCCATTCAGGATTATCCCGAAGCGGTGGGCGTCATGCTGTTCTACCGCGTCGGCGAGTGGTTCGAGCACATCGCCGTGGAGCGCAGCCGCACCCAGATCATGGACGCGGTGGACATGCGCCCCGAGGTGGTCAATCTCGTCACCGCTAAGGGCGTCGATGTCATCCCCGCGGAAGAGGCTGAGGTGGGCGACATCCTGCTGGTCCGCCCCGGCGACCGCATCCCCCTGGACGGCGTTGTCATCGAGGGCGAGAGCCGCATCGACACTTCTCCCGTCACCGGCGAGCCCGTTCCCGTAACGGTCCGCAACGGCGACGAGGTCATCTCCGGCTGCGTCAACACCAACGGTCTGTTGAAGATCCGCGTTGAAAAGGTGCTGGAGGAATCCATGGTCACCCGCATTCTGGACTCCGTCGAGAACGCGGCGGCGGGCAAGCCGAAGATCGACCGCTTCATCACTCGTTTCGCCCGCATCTACACCCCCGCGGTCGTGGCGGTAGCCACCCTGACCGCTGTGGTCCCGCCCCTGTTCTTCGGACAGAGCTGGTCCCACTGGATCCACACCGCATTGTCCTTCCTGGTCATGAGCTGCCCCTGCGCACTGGTCCTCTCCGTCCCGCTGGCCTTCTTCTCCGGTATCGGCGCGGGTTCCCGTCAGGGCATCCTCTTCAAGGGCGGCGTTTCCCTTGAGACCATGGCCGAGATCAAGGCTGTCGTCATGGATAAGACGGGCACCGTTACCGAAGGCAACTTCGTGGTGCAGTCCGTGGTTCCCGTCAAGGGCGCTGAGGAAACCGATGTCCTGCGTTTTGCGGGCGCCTGCGAGCGGTCCTCCACCCATCCCGTCGGCATTTCCGTCCTGAAGGCGGCGGAAGAAAAGAAGCTTTCCGTTCCCGCACCCACTGCGGTGGAAGAGATCGCCGGTCACGGCATCCGCGCCACGGTGGACGGCAAGACGGTGCTTTGCGGCAACCGCAAGCTCATGGTTCGCTTTGAGATCGATCTGACCGACGCGCCCGCCGAGGGCAACGGCACGGAAGTGCTCCTTGCCATGGATGGCAAGCTGATGGGCGTCATCCGCATCGGCGACACCGTCAAGCAGGACGCCGTGGACGCGGTCGCCACGCTGAAGCGCAGCGGCATCGCCACCGTCATGCTCACCGGCGACAACCTCAACAGCGCGCAGGCAGTCGCCAAGACCGTCGGCGTGGACGAGGTCTATGCCAAGCTCCTGCCCGAGGAAAAGCTGGCGCACCTGGTCAAGGCGCGCAGCAAGTACGGCAAGGTCATGTTCGTGGGCGACGGCATCAACGACGCACCCGTTCTTGCAGGCGCCGACGTCGGCGCGGCCATGGGCAGCGGCGCGGACGCCGCCATCGACGCGGCGGACGTGGTCTTCATGACCTCCGAGATGTCCGCGGTGCCCAAGTCTCTGAGCATCGCCAAGGCTGCGACGGGCATTTCCCGCCAGAACGTCATCTTCGCCATCGCCGTGAAGATCATCGTCATGATCCTCGGCCTGTGCGACCTGCTGGGTCCCGCGGCCATGTGGATGGCGGTCTTCGCCGACACCGGCGTCGCCATGATCTGCATCCTGAATGCCATCAGGATCCTGTACAGCAAGAAATACAGATAAAAAAACCAAGGCTGCTACGGTTTCGTAGCAGCCCTTTTCTTGCATGAAAAAATCGGCACCGCTTATGCGATGCCGATTCGTTTGTTATTCTGCCTTTTCCTCAACGGCGGATGCCAGTGCGATGGCGTCGTCGATGTGGGCACAGAAGTTCTCGCGACCGATCTTGTCCACCAGACCGCTCTTCTCCATGGCGGCGAAGGGCTGCTCGTTGACGTGGGACAGGATCAGGCGGACCTTATGGGCATGGCAGCGATCTACCAGTGCTTCCAGAGAGTGGACGGCGGTGGCGTCCAGAGCGGGAACGCCGCGCATGCGGATGATCATGCAGCGGGTGAAATCGCGGAAGGAGATGTCTGCCAGACGGTCAGCGGCGCCGAAGAACATGGGACCGTTGATCTCGTAAACGCGGACATGCTTGGGAACGTCGCGCATCTCGATGGAGGCGTCGTCATTGTTCTCGTAGTACTTCCAGCCCTTGACCTCGGCTTCGTCGCTCATGCGCTTGATGAACAGAACGGCGGTGATCAGCAGACCGACCTCGATGGCGACGACCAGATCGAAGACAACGGTCAGGACGAAGGTGATGACCAGTACCAGGATGTCGCTCTTGGGCGCGGTCTTGCACAGATGCACAAAGGTGCGCCAGCCGCACATATTATAGGCGACCATGAACAGGATGGCGGCGATGCAGGGCATGGGGATCAGTGCGGCATAGGGCATGAGCACGATCAGGACCAGCAGCAGGACGATGGCGTGGGTGATGCCGGCGATGGGGGTGCGGCCGCCGTTCTTGATGTTGGCGGCGGTGCGGGCGATGGCGCCGGTGGCGGGGATGCCGCCGAACAGGGCGGAACCGATGTTACCGATACCCTGAGCGACCAGCTCCATGCTGGAACGATGCTTGGAGTTGATCATGCCGTCCGCGACAACGCAGGAGAGCAGGGACTCGATGGCGGCGAGGATGGCGATGGTGACGCCGTCGGAGAACTCGGCACTCAGTGCGGAGAAGGAAAAGGCGGGAAGATGGAACTTGGGCAGGCTGGAGGAGATGGTGTAGAGGTCGCCGATGGTGTTGACCTTCATGTTGCCGATCTTCACCATGAGGATGCCCACGATGACGGCGATCAGGGAGCCGGGGATCTTGCTGCCGACGACCTTGACATAGGGCCAGACGATGAGGATGGCGAGACAGACCAGACCGACGATCAGCGCCTGAACGTTCAGGGTGCCGAAGTTGTGGGCGACGGCTTCCACCTTCTCGATGGTCTCGATGGTGACGGTGCCGGCGGGGTAGGTGAGGCCGAAGAAGTCCTTCAGCTGGCCGATGATGATGGTTACGGCGATGCCCGCGGTGAAGCCCGTGGTGATGGTGTAGGGAATGAAGCGGATGAGGCTGCCCAGACGCAGGACGCCCATCAGGATCAGCAGTGCGCCGGCGATGACGGTGGCGATGATCAGACCGTCCATGCCGTTGCGCGCGACGATGCCCGCCACGATGGTGGCGAAGGCGGCGGTGGGACCTGCGATCTGTACGCGGCTGCCGCCGAACAGAGAGATCAGGAAGCCCGCGATGATGGCGGTGAAGATACCCTCTTCGGGACCCACGCCGGAGGCCAGCGCCAGCGCGATGGAAAGCGGCAGCGCGATGATGGCAACGATGATGCCGGCTACGACATCCTTGACAAGCTGTTCCTTGTTGTAGCCGCGCATCACGCTAAACAGCTTGGGAATCAGCTTTTCCCCGTTCTTCATATTGAAAAATTCCCCCTATTCATAATTCCTTTGGCATTGTAAACCGCGAGTGTTTCAAATGCTATGCGCATTCGGTTAATCGTGTGTTTACGCGTGCGGGAAGGCGGGAATCGCGTGGGAGAAACACCATATTTTCTGTTTGAACACGAATTTCTTTTCTCAAGACGGCAACCGGACGCGCGTTTGCCGCGTCTTACATACACAAACGATGAAGGAGAGAACGAACCATGAAAAAGCTCACCCGCACCCTTACCGCTCTGATGCTCACCCTTTGCCTGCTGTGCGCCTGCGTGGCACACGCGACCGCCGAAGAAGAATCCGGGATCGATGACGCCACGGTACAGCTGGCAGTGGAACAGGCAGAGACCATCAATTACCTGCTTACCGAGCTATCCCAGGGCGAGGCGGAAGGCTATTCCGGCTATGGTGTGATGGAATCCGCCGTGTATTTCTACACGGAGAATGGGGAAGCGACGATGATGCTGTTCGGTGATAACGGAAATATCTACTCCGTGCTCACGACTACGGGAAACAGTGAATACGTCCGCACGGCGCAGATGAGCGTGCTCACGCATCTGATCATCAACGGCTATGTGGAAGATTCCAATGCGGTCGCGGATCTGTTCGATACGGAATACGACGCGGTGTGCGCGGCGCTGGAAGAGAATACAATGTACATCAACGAATACAACAGCGAGACCTCCGCCATGGGTGTAAGCATGATCGTGATGGATATCGACGGAGAAGGCAGGCTGAACATCCTGCTCAATTACGAATAAACGGGATGTGAATGGAGTATCGAATACGGCACAGTCCAAAGACCCTCTCACCGCCTGCAGGCGGAGCTGCCCCGGAGTGGGAGCCAAGGGGGCCGGCTGGACGGAGCGGTATTGATGCTCGATCGGTGG
>JAKSPZ010000098.1 GCA_024404395.1 Clostridia bacterium
TTTTACCGTACAAAATCCATCATCCGAAAATACTTCCTTATCCACCCGAAAGTATTTCCTCTCGGAGTTTTTTCTTATGCCTGATGCAGTTTCAGCAGACCGTCCACCAGCTCGATGGCCTTCCGCAGGCGCTCGTTGTAGTTGCCGCTGACGAAGACCAGCTTGTCGCCGAAGCCGAACTCCTTGTACATGCCGATGAGGCGCTCGTTCAGCATCTCGCGGCGGGACTGATCGCCGTTGAGGCGCATGCCGTCGCTGACCCAGGTCACGTCGGGGGTGAGGTAGAGCAGCAGATCGTAGCGGTCGGGGTTGATGTAGGCTTCCACCAGCTTGTTGCGATGACCCATGTACAGTTCGCTGTAGTAGTCGGTCACCAGCGCGTCGGTGTCGAAGAAGCAGACCTTGTTGGCGGTACGGAGGGCGTGGTAGTCCTGTTCCGCCTGCAGGTACGCCATGCGTCCGAAGTCCTCATCGGTGAAGATGGTCTCGTCGTTGCCCAGATAGTCGCGGGCGTAGTAGCGTCCCACTTCTTCCGACCAGGAGGTGTTGTACAGCTTGGCGAGGCACTTGGTGAGGGTGGTCTTGCCGCAGGACTCCGTGCCCGCGATGAGCACCTTCTTGGCGAAGAAGGGACGGGCGGGACCGAGGATGTAATGCCAGTTGTTCAGGATGTCCTTGCGGATCTTGGCGGCGGAGATGGGATAGCGGCTGCGCTCGGGATCGAAGAGATCCACCGCGCTGTCGGGGAAATAGCGGTTCAGCATGGGAATGGCGTTGGGGTCGCCGGTGAAGAAAGCGTCGATCTTCTCGGGCACGACCTTCTTCAGCTTCTCCGCCCAGGAACCCCAGCCGTAGGGCACCTCTTCGATGTCCGTCTCATCCAGCACGCGGACCTCGATGTGCTCCATGTCCTGCACCTGCTGGGCGATCCACTGCTTGCGCAGCTGGTAGGTGATGGTGGGCAGACCGTCCTCACGGCAGAAACGCTCCGTGGTGTTGCGGTTGTCCGAGATCACGACGATCAGCTTTTCGCACTTGGTGGAGGCGACGATCATCTGATACAGATGACCGCGGTGGGGCGGGCAGAAGCGCCCGAAATATACGCCGGTACGATACATGGAGAGGGCTCCTTTTCAACAGTTTGGTCTATTATATCACAATTTCTTGAGATTGCACGTGAATTTATGGGGATCAGCGGACGATCTCGAACTGCTGATCTTCACTCAGCGGAACGACGGTGCAGTCGTTGGCGTAGCAGCACTCGGGGAGGATGATGAGGGCGTGGAGCTCAGCCTCGTTGGCGGGCAGGGGCGCCAGATGCCAGATGGCGGCATTCAGCTGCACCATGGTGCCCTTGGGGACGATGAACGCGCAGGTGTGCTCGGGGACGGGGGTGCCTGCGGAGGCGGGGGCCACGTGGAGGATCATGTCGTCATTGATGGGCATGATGAGCTCGGTGGTGGTGGTGTGGTACTCCACGGCGTCGATGATCATCTTTTCGGGCTTCTTGACGGTGATGGCGGAGAAGCCCACGTGACTTGCGTAAGCGTCGCGGATGCGGTCGGGATAGAAGGTGTGGATGGCGCCCTGCAGACCGTAGCCCGTGGGGTTCATGTAGTCGAAATAAACGCCGAAGGGGGCGAAAGCTTCCTTGGTCAGGGGCTGTGCTTTGATGGTTCTCATGATCATACGCTCCTTTGAAATTTTGCTGCTCACAGTGTACCGCAAACAAGGCGATTTGTCACCTGTTTTTGCGGAGTCTGCATAAAAAAACACCCCGCGGAGGGTTCCGCGGGGGATGGGGGAGATCAATAGTTGTTGGCCTGCAGGTACTCGATGAGCATCTCGCCCATGATCTCGCTGTTCTCGATGTAGGTCTCGTGGCCGTGACCTTCAACGATCATCAGGGTGGAATTGGGCAGGTTGTCGGCGATGCGCTGAGTCTCCTCGGGGAGGATCAGGTCTTCGCTGCCGGCGGTGACCAGAACGGGGATCTCGATGGCGTTCAGAGCGGCGGGATCGATGTTGGGCTCGACCAGCATCATCTCGGACAGGGGATCGGGATTCTCGGCGACCATATCGGCGATGAAGGCGATGATCTCGGGGATCGCGCCGTCGGGAGAGAGGTTGGTGCCGGAGATGGCCATGATGCCAACGGTGTTGGGATGGGCGATCTCAAGGCTCAGACCGATGATGCCGCCGTCGGACCAGCCGTAGTAGGCGGGCTTGTCCAGACCCAGAGCGGTGATGAACTGATACATATCCTCGGCCATGTCGTCATAATGATACTCGTCGAGGGGCTCGTTTGCGCCCTGTCCGCGGGAGTCGACGGCGTAGACCTGATAGCCTGCTTCGACCAGCTGTGCGATCTCAACGGAGAAGACCTGATGCATGCCGCCGTTGCCGTGGACCAGCACGACGGGCTTGCCTTCGCCGGCGACTTCATAGTTCAGGGTGACGCCATTGACATCAATGGTGTAGTGCTCGCCGATGCATTCGCTCTCGGCGACGGCTGCGCAGGCCAGGACCATCAGGACGGCCAGCATGACGGAAATGATCTTTTTCATTGTGGATTTCCACCTTTCGAAAGTATCGGACGAAATCGTCCGTGGGTATTTTATTCCTCAAATGTTATAATTATGCATTCGGCGACTGTTATATTTGTTGTTCGGTCAAGGACGCGCCGGGGCAGATGTAAAACGATTCGCCCGTTGAGGAATTTTGTTGTAAAACTTAACAATTATTGGTATAATGGAATAAATATACTCAAAACACTGCCGAGAGGGAGGAACCGACTATGAAACTGCTTCACCTTGCGGATCTGCACTTCGGAAAGACGCTCCACAGCGTGGATCTCGCCAAAGAGGACCAGCCCTACTGGGCCGACGAGACCATCAAGGTCATCGCGCGGGAAAAGCCCAACGCGGTCATCATCGCGGGCGACATCTACGATCGCGGCGTGCCCTCCAAGGAGGCGGTAAAGCTGTGCAGCAGCTTCCTCACCCGCATCGTCCGCGATCTGGGCATCCCCGTGCTGCTGACGGCGGGCAACCACGACGGCGGCGAGCGTCTGGAGTTCGCCAACGACCTGCTCACCCAGAGCAATCTGCATATCGCGGGCACGATCTCGCCCGAGATGGTCCATTGGCAGGATAAGGACGAATACGGCGAGGTCAATTTCTGGCTCATGCCCTTCGTCTTCCCCGCAGCGGTCCGCGAGGCCATGCATCTCGACGAGGACGAGGTCACGAGCTACACCGAGGCCGTCCGTGCCCTCATCGCGGCGCAGCCCATCGACTACAGCAAGCGCAACGTGCTCATCGCCCATCAGATGGTGCTGCACGGCAGCGACAAGCCCTTGCGAAGCCAATCCGAGACCGCGGTGGGCGGCGTCGGCGGCGTGGAAAGCGATGTCTTCGCGGGCTTCGATTACGTTGCCCTCGGTCACATCCACGGCGCGCAGAAGATCGGCGGCGAGCGCATCCGCTATGCGGGCGCGCCCCTCTGCTATCATTTCTCCGAGGCAAATCAGAAGAAGGGTCTGCTTTTCGTGGAGCTGAGCGCGAAGGACGCGGAACCCACCTTTGAGACCGTTGAGGTCAAGCCCCTGCATCCCGTTCACCCCACGATCACCGATACCCTGCAGAACATCATCGACGGGGAGACGGCGAACCCCACCTACGGCGCGTACATCCGCGTGGAGCTGACGGACGATACCATTCCCATGAACGCCCGTGAGACCCTCGCCGCCCTCTTCGAGTCCCACGGCAGTCGCCTGCTGGAGCTCAGCCGCGCCGAGAGAGAACGGCATTACACGGCAAAGCAGGTCGAAGGGCAGGCGGAGCTGAGCTATGATGAGTACTTCGATCTGTTCTATCGGGAGCAGCGCGACGGCGAGTCGCTGTCCGACGCGGACATGGCACTGGTGAAGCTGCTGACCCAGCAGATACTGGACGACCGCGATGTTGAAGATCACACGGAAGACGAGCTGGTCGCGCAGCTGGTGAATCTGGCTTTGAAACAGGAGGCGCAGCGATGAAACCGATCAAACTTGAATTCGTGGCTTTCGGCCCGTATAAAGATAAACAGGTAATCGATTTTGAAAAGATCGGCAACGGCGTCTTCGCCATCACCGGTCCCACCGGCGCAGGCAAGACCACCATCTTCGACGCGCTGATGTACGCCCTCTTTGACGAGGTGTCCGCCAAGGAAGTCGACGCGAAGCACAATCCCGTGGATGCCAACTCCGTCCGCAACAAGGGCATGATGCGCTGTCAGTTCGCGGATCCCTCCGATGTCACCGAAGTCAGGCTCGAGTTTGAGGAGAATGGCAAGCGCGGCATTGTGAAACGAACGATCCGCGTCTCGAAAAAAGGCGATCTCAAATACGATTCGGAGCTTGTGTACGACGGTCAGGCGAGCAAAGGCAACAAGGAAGTTACCGCTGTGATCACTAAGCTCCTCGGCGACGTGAACGCTACCCGTTTCCGCCAGATCGTCATGCTGGCACAGGGTCAGTTCCGCGCCTTCATGGAGTCCAAGGATGAACAGCGCAAGGAGATCCTGGGCAAGCTCTTCGACAGCACCCCCTACAAGCTCTTTCAGGAGCGTCTGGGGCGAGTGAAGCGCAGCCTTGAGGCAAAGCAGGCGGATCAGAGCCAGCGCCTCCGAAACGTGCTGCTGCCCACCGCTTTCTTCCTGCCCGACGGCGCGGACGCCTGCCGTTACAGCGCCGACCTGCCCCCGCAGGAGCTGGAAAACAATCTGACGGCGCTGATCGCCTCGGATGACGAACTCGATGCAAAGATGTCGGCGGATGTCGCGGCGTTGAACAAGACCATCGCCGAGCAGGACAAGACCATCGGTGCCGCTGTGGATAAGAACAAGCGCTACGGCGAGATGGTGGAGGCGAAAGAACACCTCGCCGAGCTCGAAGCCGAAGAAGCGCGTTGGGCAGCGGCGGAGCACGCAACGAAAGAGACTGCCCGCGCCCTGCACGATGTGAAGCCCGTCGGCGACGAGGTCGCCAGACTGAGCGGCGAACGC
>JAKSPZ010000099.1 GCA_024404395.1 Clostridia bacterium
CTCAGTCGACTTCGTCGACAGCTCCCTTTACCAAAGGGAGCCACAGGTGACGGGGTTACCGCGGCAACGTGCCCCCACCCCGCCCAACGCCCTCTTCCCCTCTCATTGGAGTTGCTTTTTTTCCCTTCGTAACTTATAATAAAACCAATCAAACATCGGAGGTGGCAATCGTGGATAAGTGGGATCGTCGGTTTATGGAAATGGCGTGGGTCATATCCAACTGGGCCAGCTGCTATCAGCCCAACCGCAAGATCGGTTGTGTCATCGTCAAAAACAAGCGCATCGTAACCACCGGCTACAACGGCGCGCCGGCGGGCATCAAAACCTGCGTGGAGCGGGGCGAGTGCCTCCGCAAAAAGCTCTCCATCGAATCGGGTACCCGCGCGGAGCTGTGCTACGCCATCCACGCGGAGCAGAACGCCATCATTCAGGCGGCGAAGCTGGGCTCCTCCATCGACGGCGCCACCCTCTACTGCACCCATCAGCCCTGCGTGATCTGTGCCAAGATGATCGTCAACTCGGGCATCAGCCGCGTGGTCTACGAGGAGGGCTATCCCGACGACTTCGCCCTCGAGATGCTGAAAGAGGGCAACGTGGAACTGGAACGCTACGAAAAGGAAACCGAGACCAATGAATGATCGACTTGCTGCCCTGCAGCGCGTCCTCCCGAACGATGGCATGGACGCCCTCATCGTCACCGACCGACTGAACCTCTTCTACCTCACGGGCGTGCGGGTCTTCCCCGGCGAGCGACTGGTGGCGCTGATCGTCACCGAGACCGCCGCGACCCTCGTCGCCAACCGTCTCTTCGCCCTGAAGGACACCCCCGTCCCGCTGGTGGAATACGACGACATCGAGGATCCCATCCCCGCGGTGATCGACGCCCTCGGAAAAGCGAAGACCGTGGGCGTGGATCCCACCTGGCGCTGCGGCTTCCTGCTGCGCCTGATGCAGCAGTCCGACGCCAAATACATCGACGGCGGCATGCCCGTCCGCGAGATGCGCATGGTGAAGGACGAGGCCGAATGCGCCGCCCTGCGCGAAGCCTCCCGCTACAACGATCTCGCCATCGACCTCACCATCAAGGGCCTCCGCGAGGGCATGACCGAGCTGGAAGCCTGCGACCTCTATGCGAAGAACGCCAAGCTGGTGGGCAGCGACGGCTGCTCCTTCGAGCCGCTGGTCTGCTTCGGCGCCAACTGCGCGGAGCCCCATCACATCTCCGACGATACGCCCCTGAAGAAGGGCGACGCCGTCATTCTGGACGTTGGCACCGCGTGGAAGGACTACGCGGGCGACATGACCCGCACCGTCTTCTTCGGCACCCCCGATGACAAAGACGCCGAGAAGGTCTACGAACTGGTCAAGGCGGCGAACATCGCGGGCGAAGCCGCCGTCAAGCCCGGCGTCCCCCTGTCCGCCTTTGACGATGCCGCCCGCAAGGTCATCGCCGATGCGGGCTACGGTGAATACTTCATCCACCGCACGGGACACAACATCGGTCTGGACGTCCACGAGTATCCCGACGTCAGCGCCACCTCGGAAGTCATCGCCCGCCCGGGCATGTGCTTCTCCGTGGAGCCGGGCATCTATCTCCACGGTCGCTTCGGCGTCCGCGTGGAGGATCTGGTCATCGTCACCGAGAACGGCTGCGAGGTCCTGAACCATTACGACAAGGAATACACCGTCCTATGAGCATCAAGTGCAACCTCCACACCCACACCTGCTTCTCCGACGGCAAACACACCGCCGAGGAAGTGGTGCTGTCCGCCATCGATAAGGGCTTTCAGACCATCGGCTTCTCCGACCACGGCTACGCGCCGCTGGACAGCGCCTGCATGCCCGAAAAGGACGAACCCCGCTACCGCGCCGAGATCCTGCGGCTGAAGGAAGCATACCGCGACCGCATCGAGGTGGTCCTCGGCTACGAGCACGACGCCTCCAAGCCCGACTCCGACCTGTCGCCCTACAGCTACGTCATCGAGTCCATCCACATTCTGGAGGGGCGCCCCGTGGACTGGGACAAGGCGCACTTTCTGGAGAACGCCGCGGGCGATATCCCCGATTACGTCCGCCGCTACTACCGCTTCTGCGCGGAGGTGTACGCACAAAGCACCGCCGACATCTGCGGACACATCAACCTCATCGAGAAATTCAACGAGGGCAATGTCCTCTTCGATCCCGACGCCCCCGCCCTGCGCACCGCCGCCTTCGATGCGCTGGATGCCGCCCTGGCGAAGGATATGATCATTGAGATCAACACGGGCGCCATGTCCCGCGGTTACCGCACCGAGCCCTATCCGAGCCCCGCGCTGCTGCGGCGCGTGAAGGAAAAGGGCGGACGCATCTGCCTCTCTTCCGACAGTCACCACAAGGACACCCTCGACCATGCCTTCGACCTCGCGGCAGCCCTTGCCCGCGACTGCGGTTTTACCGCCCAATGGGTCTGGCACGACGGCGGCTTCACGGAGACCGAACTGTAAATACGGAGGATCATCATGACTTACATTCCCGCCCCCGACCGCTACGGCAAGATGGAATACCGCCGCTGCGGCAGAAGCGGTGTGCTGCTGCCCGCCATCTCCATCGGACTCTGGCACAACTTCGGCAACATCACCCCCTTCGGCGTCCAGCAGTCCATCCTGCGCACCGCTTTCGACAACGGCATCTGCCACTTCGACCTCGCCAACAACTACGGACCGCCCTACGGTGAGGCGGAGCACAACTTCGGCATCCACATGGATCGAGACTGGCGCCCCCACCGCGACGAGCTGTTCATCTCCTCCAAGGCGGGCTACGACATGTGGGACGGTCCTTACGGCGACCACGGCAGCCGCAAGTACCTGATCTCCAGCCTCGACCAGTCCCTGAAGCGCATGCATCTGGACTATGTGGACGTGTTCTATCATCACCGTCCCGATCCCGACACCCCCCTCGCGGAGACCATGGGTGCGCTGGACCGGATCGTCCGCAGCGGCAAGGCGCTCTACGCGGGCATCTCCAACTATCCCGCCGACAAGGCCAAGATCGCCATCGACACCCTGCGCAAGCTGGGCACGCCCTGCCTCATCGAGCAGCCCAACTACTCCATGCTGGACCGCTGGATCGAGAACGGACTCACCGACGTCCTTCGCGAGGAGGGCGTGGGCTGCATCGTCTTCGCGCCGCTGCAGAACGGTCTGCTGACGGGCAAGTATCTGGGCGGCATCCCCGCCGATTCCCGCGCGGGTCACGATCCCCGCTACCTGAAGCCCGCCGCCATCACCGAGGGCAAGCTGAAGAAGATCGCCGCGCTGAAGCAGATCGCCGACGCCCGCGGACAGTCCCTGGCACAGATGTCCCTGGCATGGGTCCTGCGCGACAAGGTGGTCACCTCCGCCCTCATCGGCGCCAGCCGCCCCGAGCAGGTCATCGAGAACATCGGCGCCGTCCATTCCGCCCCCTTCACCGCGGAGGAACTCGCCGCCATCGACGCCGCTCTGGCACTGTGAAATTAACTTGAGTTGCGTCCGCCGATGTGCTATCATGTCCTCAGTAAGGGAGTAGTCGGCTGGACTGCAGCGGTGCTGCCAACATCCTGAACGCGACCGCGTTCTGGCAGCATCTGAAATGACGAGACTTATCTGTTTATTCGAGACAGGTGGGTCTCGTCTTTTTCTGACGACTTTACAAACAGGAGGAAACAAACATGATCAAAGCGATCATTCTCTTCATCGTCGGTCTGGTGCTGGTCATCAAGGGCGGCGACTGGTTCGTGGACGGCGCAACGAGCCTTGCCCGCCGCTTCCATATCCCCGAGCTGCTCATCGGCGCCACCATCGTCTCCATCGGCACCACGCTGCCCGAGGTCATGGTCTCCACCACCTCCGCCATCAAGGGTATCGGCGGCATGGCGTACGGCAACGCCATCGGCTCGGTCATCTGCAATACCGCCCTCATCGCGGCCATCACCGTCACCCTCGCACCCGCGGCGGTAAAGCGGGCGACGCTCCTGCTGCCCGCGGCGGCGTTCTTCGCGGCGGCGGCGGTCTTCTGCGTGATGAGCTACTGCTTCGGCGGCTTCAGCCGCATCTCGGGTGTGATCCTGCTCCTCATGTTCGTCTGCTACATCGTCTTCAGCGTGCTTCAGATGAAGAAGCATCCCGAAACGGTCGAGGAGGACGAAGAGGAAGAGAAGCAGCTCAACGTTCCCATGAGCGTGGTGTTCCTTGTACTGGGCGCTGCCATGATCGCCGTCGGCGCCAACCTGCTGGTGAATAACGGTACGATCATCGCTTCCGCCCTCGGCGTTCCCGAGACGGTCATCGCCCTGACCTTTGTGGCACTGGGCACGTCCCTTCCCGAGCTGGTCACCGCCATCACGTCCCTGGCTAAGGGACACGGCGCGCTGTCTCTGGGCAATGTCATCGGCGCCAACCTGTTCAACATCGTGCTGGTGCTGGGCATGTCCACCGTGGTCCGTCCCTTCGGCATCCCCACGGGTGCCATGCTGGCGGGTCACAGCGCATCGCTGGTGCTGGAGATCCCCGTGATGCTGGGCGTCATGCTGATCCTGTGCGTCCCCGCCATGATCCGCGGCAAGCTCGCCCGCTGGCAGGGCATCCTGCTCCTCGTCACCTACTTCACCTTCGTCGGCATCCAGCTCTTCGCTTTCGGCGCCTAAGACGCAACAGCAAAACCACCCGCCCCAAACGGGTGGTTTTTTATGCCTCAAAAAACGAAACTTCAGTACGTATCCCGGCTTTCGGAGCGCTGAGTCAGCGCTCCCTACAAACAGTTACCGCCAACCTGTGTAGGGTGCGCTGACCCAGCGCACCGCGTTACCCCATCGTTGCCCCCGTCACCTGTGCCTCCCCTTTCTCAAAAGGGGAGGTGGCTCCGCGTAGCGGAGTCGGAGGGGTGACTCTATGGTATAGGTCACGACAGTTCCTCAGTCACGGCAACCCCTCAGTCGACTTCGTCGACAGCTCCCCTTAGAAAGTGGAGCCATAGGCTACGGCATTACCGATTCCTCTT